>JBBPYO010000479.1:0-3655 GCA_038199845.1 Flavobacteriales bacterium | reverse complement strand
CTACTTCTGGGAGATGTAAGGGTAAATATTTTTCATCGATCATCTGCGGCATACCGTCCACGTAATACACCGGGAATGGTTCGCCCCAATACCGCTGCCTGCTGAAAACAGCGTCGCGCAAACGGTAATTAATTTTACCTTCTCCCTGATCCAAATTTTCCAATTCTTGAATCGCTTTGGGAAGCGCTTGTTTATAAGATAATCCATTTAGGAAGTCAGAATCCTTTAAAGGAGTTTTGTCTTTTTCGGCGTATGCCTGTTCCGAAATATCAACACCGTCAAATATATTCTTTATAGGAATATTGAAATGTTTTGCAAATTCCCAATCCCGCTGATCCCCACAGGGAACAGCCATTACCGCGCCGGTACCGTAACCGGCAAGCACATAATCGCCAATCCAGATCGGGATAGGTTCTTGAGTAAACGGATGCTCAGCATACGCACCGGTAAACGCTCCCGAAATAGTCTTCACATCTGCCATACGATCGCGCTCACTGCGCTTTGCAGTAGCTTCAATATATGCATCAACAGCAGCCTTTTGCTCAGGTGTGGTAATTTCTTGTACCAAATCAAGCTCTGGCGCCAATGTCATAAATGTAACGCCAAAAATAGTGTCGGGACGGGTGGTGAAAACTGAAATCTTCTCCCCACCTAAATCCTCCCCCAAGGGGAGGACTTTTGATTCTGACTCCATAGTATAACTGGAATCATGAGTAGAACCGGAACCTGCCATCCCTGCGTGGGAAGGAGCTGTTTGATCAAGCCTTTCAAGTTTAAGCGTTTCTTCAATTTTTTCAAGAACTTCTTCAAAATTTTCAAAGATTTCCTTATTTGTAAACCTTAAAAAACGAAAGCCCTTTTTTTGTTCCAAAAGTAATTGCCTCTCCCCATCTTTTTCCAGCTGATATTTATGAATGTCACCATCAACCTCAATAATCAACATTTTTGATAAGCAAACAAAATCAACTATGTATTGATCAATGGGATGCTGCTGTCGGAATTTGTACCCTAACTTTTTATTCCTTAATCCCTTCCAAAGTTTTGCTTCTGCTTTTGTAGGATTTGCGCGCATTTCTTGAGCGCGATCCAGCAAAACGGAGATGAATTCTGGTTTGCCTGTCATAAATCCTGCATGACGTTTATCGTTGCTTTCCTCATCTAAATCAGAATCGGAAATAGCATCGTGATTTGGATCAGCTTTAGCTCCCCCTCCATGGGAGGGGGCTGGGGGGAGGACTTTAAAATTGATTTGAGCTCCTACAGATCGCCCTATCCAATTCGTCTGGCTATCCTTCAACGGCTGTGGCCAGTCGATTTCCTGTAATCCATCTAATAAACGTTGGGCGTAGGCGCTGATTCGCATGCTCCATTGCGTCATTTTTTTGCGCACCACGGGATGACCTCCACGTTCGGAAACGCCATTGACGATCTCATCGTTGGCGAGTACGGTGCCCAATTGTGCACACCAATTTACTTCGGTCTCTGCGAGATAAGTGAGGCGGTATTTTAAAAGGATTTCCTGTTTTTTATTTGTTGAATATCCATTCCACGCTTCCGCGGAAAAAGGTTCTATATCTTCATCACAGGCAGCATTTACATTGGCATTTCCTTCGGAAGCAAATTTCGCGATAAGCGTATCGATCGCTTCGGCTTTATCGGTTTCTTTATTATACCAACTTTCAAAAAGCTGAATGAAAATCCATTGCGTCCACTTATAATATTCGGGATCTGAAGTACGCACTTCCCGACTCCAATCAAACGAGAAACCTATTTTATCGAGCTGTCTTCTATATCCTTTAATAACATTGCTTTGATAATTTTCATCATCAATATTCGTTTTCAGTTGCTTGTCAATAAGCGCGGCTTCTTTGATAGTTCCATCTTCCTCAACATATTTAGAAAGAATATTCCCTTCTTTATCCAGACATCCCTCAATATTTATTTCTGTTGTATTTGCAGGATGTTGGCCAGTCTGAATCGCATATTGTTCCGCCGGAAGACCAAAGGAATCATAACCTTGGGGATGCAACACATTAAAACCTTTATGACGTTTGTAACGCGCGTAGATATCACTGGCAATATAACCTAGCGGATGCCCTACATGCAAGCCCGCACCAGAGGGATAAGGGAACATATCTAGCACATAATATTTCGGCTTTTTACTGCTATTTTCGGCCTGAAAAGTGCCATTTTTGGCCCAATATTCCTGCCATTTTTGCTCTACTGCGCTGTGATCGTATTTCATATTCTTGTCTTCCGGGTGAAGACCTACAAGGAAATCCCGCGAAAAAACGAGATAACACCTTGCAGGTCGCGATTCCAGACCTGACAGGTTTTAAAAACCTGTAAGGTCTTTTATAAAGGGAACAAATTTACAATTAATAGCGCTTTTTGCATTATTTTAAAGCGCTTTGCATACAAATAGGCGAAAACTAACGTTTATGCAGCGCGAAGTTTCTTATTTTTGCCCAAATTCTTAACCTATTTATGGCCTCGTTTGAAAAGTACCAACGCCGCAGATTACTGTCTTCTTATTTTTCGGTGGTATTAAGCATTGCGCTTGTTCTATTCCTGCTGGGACTTCTAGGACTTTTGGTCTTGAATTCAAAAAAAGTCGCCGATCATTTTAAGGAACAGATTGCACTGAATATTTATCTGAAAGATGCAGCTAAAGACAGCGAGATTAAAACGCTAAGAGACACATTGGCTTCGGCGGAATACATAAAATCCATTCAATACATTACTAAAGAGGAAGCGGCCAAGCAGCAAAGTGAGCAAATAGGAGAAGATTTTATGGATTTTCTGGGTTATAACCCACTGCAAAATTCGATTGACGTTTATCTTAAAGCCGATTTTGTTTCGGAAGCACAGGTTAAGGAAATTGCAGACAAGATTTCAAATAAGGAGTTTGTGGAAGAAGTGAATTACGACCAACCGCTGATTTCATTATTGAATGAAAACGTCAAGAAAATCAGCTTCTGGATTGTGATTATTAGTGGATTATTCATGTTTATCGCCATTTTATTAATTAACAGTTCGATTCGACTTTCAGTATATTCAAAACGCTTTACGATAAAAACCATGCAAATGGTAGGTGCGACCAAAGGTTTTATACGACGTCCTTTTATCTGGCAGAACGTAAAACTTGGGCTTATTGGCGCGATCGTCGCTTTGGCAGGAATGGCCGGAGTGCTGTATTACCTCAATAAAACTTTCCCGCAATTGGATTTGTTGGACGATAAAAAAATATTGGCGATGATTTTTGGCGGTGTATTTCTAGCAGGAATTATCATTAGTTGGCTCTCCACATTTTTTGCAACCCAGCGCTTTTTGAATTTGAGAACGGATGAATTGTATTATTAATTTCCCCCCAACCCCTGAAGGGAGAGCTGAAAATAGAATAGAGAGAAGAGAGTCTGTAGAATGTAAAATGTCTCTGAATACTAAGAAAAATGGTCTTCATATCATGTAACTTCGAGTTATTTTAATTGAAGCGAGAGCGGAAATTTAAAATGTATCTAGAAGCGCTTATATCAGGAAAACTAAACCTACAAGGAGACATCCTATCGTCGGCAACACCTTGCAGGTTGAATAATATCTGAAATAAGAGAAGCGAGTAAAGAAAAAATGTATAGTATATAATGTAAAATGAAGT
>JBBPYO010000478.1:0-18289 GCA_038199845.1 Flavobacteriales bacterium | reverse complement strand
TATTTCATCTTTAATAAGAAAGAACTTCTGGTTGTTGACAGTCTGGGAATTTACAAAGTTGAAGGCGCCGATCCCGATTACATCCTACTTCGGCAATCGCCGAAAATAAATCTGGACCAGTTGCTTAGAAGATTTCCGCAGGCTCAGATCATAGCTGACGGCAGTAATTACAAAAGCTACACAAACCGGTGGAAAAATACCTGTTCAAAATTAAAAATCCCCTTTCACAGCACGTATGAAAAGGGAGCGTTTAAGATAGAATAACACTGGTCTCCAGTTAAAGATATAAGACCGCTGCGCTAATGGATATAAGACGTAAGACTAAAACCTAAATAATTCGCAGCAACATATAGTGTTCCACCAATTAGAGAAAATCATCAGTGTCCCTAAAAGAAGCTCCACAACTTAAATAAGTGTGATTTCCTACTATCGCAGATTTAACAGAATTCCTAGGTTTATTAATTGCAAACCAATGAAAAAATAATACGTACTATTCCTTAAACGTGCTTACAAAATTCTCTTGATATTTCTGCCAGGCTTCAGCGGTTAGAATGTCCTTATATGCATCTGTCGCAACAAGTTTCAAGAATAACTCCAATTCTTTTGGGGTATGATAACCAGGTACTGGCTGGATCAAATCTCCATTTTCATTAAAGAAAACCATACTTGGATACGCGTTTATTTTCAGCGCATGGGCTAAAAAATGTTGACTGTTTCGGCCTTTATTTTCAGGATCATGGTTGGGATTCGTGTATTTAAAATCCTTATACGTGATCTCCTCGGTACCTTCGGCATTGAATTTTACAGGATAGTAGTGCTCATTAACGTATGCCGCTACATCATCATTGGAAAAAGTGTTTTTATCCAATAATTTACAGGGACCACACCAATCTGTGTATGCATCCATAAAAATCTTTTTGGGATTTTCCTGTTGTGCGGCAAGCGCTTCGTTCATGCTCATCCACTTAATTTTACTTTGTGCCGGAAGTGTCTGCGCCAGCAAAAAAGCAATAATCAAAATATAATATATTTTCATTTGAGCTAAATTTTAAATCAATACTTCAAAAGTTATTCCGAAAGTCTTACGAAACTATTCAAACAAGCAAATTACCGAATTCCGTGCATTAATTTTTTCAATAACGGATTCAGTAAAATCACTAAAATTCCTGCCGCTCCCGGAATAAGAAAAAATAACAGAAAAAAGGTAGAAAGCGAATATTCCGCAGTGATTTTATCAATCATTCCACCAGAACTTCCAGCCAATTTATTACCGATGGCAATGGCCAAGTACCAGATACCGTACATAAAAGCGATCATTCTACCCGGCACCAGTTTGCTCAAATAAGACAGACCTACCGGTGAAAGACAAAGTTCGCCCATAGTGTGGAAAAAATAGGCCAAAACAAGCCAAATCATACTCACAGCAGCAACTTTTGCGCCCTGCGGAATATCTGATGCACCATAAGCCAAAGCTAAAAAGCCGACACCAAGCAAAATCAGGCCAAAACCATATTTAACGGCTGCGCTCGGGTTGTATTTGCTTTCCCAAAGCTTAGAAAACAAGGGTGCAAAAATAATGATAAAAAGTGAATTCAAAACACTGAACCACGAAGCAGGAACTTCTGGCGCGTCTGCTTTATATTGTTGTACAAGCATCGTGATCACCAATCCCCAGATGATTAAAAAGCTTAGTCCCAAAATAATATTGGCAATCGCATATTTAGCGTAGGTACGTTGAAATAATTTCCAAAGCACCCAAGTAATTACGCCCAGCGGAATAATGGTGATTAATGTATTTGCAATCCTAAAAATTGTTGCCGAGTTTCCTTGCAGCACCCGGTCTGTATAATCGCCGGCAAAAATGGTCATGGAGCCACCTGCCTGTTCAAAAGCAGCCCAGAAAAAAATGGTGAAAAAGGCAAAAATGGCCACTGCAATCATCTTATCTCGCAGCACAGCGCCATAGCGTACAATACGCGTTACCAGCAAAATAAGAAAAAGTACCAGTGCAAAAATAATCATGAATGTATCTCCGGAAAGAGAACCTACGCTAAAATCAAAAATATTGTTTCCTCCTATTTTTGAAGCGGGATCATTTATAATCCATACCAGACCAATTACCGCACTCACGATAATTAAGATCTTATCTATCACGGTGAAAGGATTTAACGTTTCAACCTTATCAGGACTAATGGTTTCGGTATTATTCTTATCTGGTTTTAGGCCGATGGCTCCAAAGATATTCTGGGCAAAATAAAACTGCAGCATTCCGCAGAACATAAATACACCCGCAAGGCCAAAGCCCCAATTCCAGCCCCAGATTTCACCTAGATAACCACATAATAAAATTCCAAGAAATGCACCTGCATTTACACCCATATAATAAATGGTATACGCGCCGTCCTTTTTATGGGAATGGTTCTCATACATCTGTGAGATGATGGAAGTCATGGTAGGTTTAAAAAAACCATTTCCAATACAAAGAAGAAATAAACCAATATATAGCGTGAGGTGTGTTTCTATGGTCATTGAAGCGTGACCTAGTGTCATTAGTAATGCGCCAAGAATAACTGCACTTCTATAGCCTATAATCTTATCTGCAATATAACCGCCTAGAATGGGCGTAAGATAAACAAGAGAAGTATAGGTGCCATAAAGCGCAAGTGCATGCTCTCGTGGCCATGCCCAACCTTCATCAAAAAGCGAGGCGGTAAGGAAAAGAACCAACAATGCGCGCATTCCGTAATAGGAAAAGCGCTCCCACATTTCGGTAAAAAAAAGTACAAATAATCCAGCTGGATGACCAAGAACAGGATTTTTAAAGAACTCTTCAGTAGCCGTTTTTGCCATAATACTGGTTTCTAAATTCCCTTAGACTATTTTTTTATTTCGGAGTTTCCTAGTTCGAATTTTTCCTGTTCCGGCATTTCACGTTCATTATCCTCTGCACCATGCGTAAGACGTTTTAATGGTTTCAACATTAGAAGTACGATAGCAGAAAATATCACCGTAAAAATGGTAATACTAAGAAAGATGGTCATATCTCCAGCTTTTGAAGCAGATTCTCCCAGAACCCCGGCCAGTTTATTACCCAGACCGGTAGCGGCAAAATAAACGCCCATCATTAGCGAAGCATATTTTACGGGAGCCAGTTTCGTAATAAAGGAAAGCGCAACAGGAGATGAACAAAGTTCACCAATAGTATGAAATAGATACGCAAGTACAAGCCAGTACATTGCTGAAGACCCGTCCCGTTGAAATTCAAGCGAAGCAAAAACCATAAATACAAAACCTATTCCCATAATCATAACGCCTATGGCCATTTTAAAAAGAGATGAAGCTTCTCTCCCCTTCAACCTTCTTTTTGCCCAGTAACCCGCTACTATGGTTCCGAAAATAATTATAAACAGTGCATTTAGCGATTGAAACCAGGTTGCAGGAACTGTATTTCCTATAAAAGGAAGCGAAAAGGAAAGTATCCGGTCGGTTTTTTCCGAAGCATAGATATTCATAAGTCCACCAGCTTGTTCAAAAGCTCCCCAGAATACGATTACCAGAATAAAAGAAAGCAGCATTACTACGTAACGGTCTTTCATGATTTTTGTAGTCAGGTCTTGATAAACCATCATCATAAATGCCACAACAATAGAAAGAAATATGAAAAGCAGACCAAAACTCCAGGAAATGGCAAAAAACCAATACAGTGAAAAAGCCATCAATATTAAGAAAATCCCTAATTGCAACGGTGCTTTAAAAAGATTGGAAAACAAGTTGCCAAAAGATGCACCGGCGTCTCTATCTTCTTGAGAAAGTAAATTGCCCACATTAACCAAATATTTCTGACCAAAATAATAGACGAGCAAGCCCAAAAGCATCCCAATTCCAGCAAGACCAAAACCATAATGCCAGCCTATATTTTCGCCCACATAACCTACAATAAGACTAGAAAGAAAAGCACCTAAATTAATACCAATATAAAAAATGGTAAAACCTTTATCACGGCGTATATCTCCTTCTTTATAAAGACCGCCCACCATAGTTGAAACATTAGGTTTAAGCATTCCCACACCAAGAATAATTAATAAGAGACCTGAATAGAAAGCCCAAATTTCTTCAACTGCTAGAATCCCGTGTCCAATTACCAATAAAATACCACCGAAGAGCACGGTCTTTTTTTGGCCCAATAATTTATCTGCTATGATGCCGCCCGGGATAGACATTACATACACAAGCATGGTGTACCAACCGTAAAGCGACAGAGATTCCATATCTGTCCAACCTAAACCAGGATTATCACCGGTCGTTTTTTCTACCAGATAGAGCGTAAGAATCGCGCGCATACCATAATAGGAAAAACGTTCCCACATTTCGGTAAAAAATAAAACATACAATCCTACCGGATGTCCAAAAAGTTGTTTTTGAGGAACGTGAGCAGTTACTGCCATAATGAGTTTTTGTTGAAGGTTGTTATAAATTCTCTTTTATAAAATTTGTCATTTTGGTAAACAGGTGCAATCTAGTATTACCGCCATAAATTCCGTGGTTTTTATCAGGATAAATGGCCCAATCAAATTGCTTATTGGCCTGCACTAAGGCTTCTATTAATTGCATACTATTCTGAACATGCACATTATCATCAGCGCTACCATGAACGAGCAGAAATTTTCCTGTAAGTTCATTCACGTGGCTCAATGGTGAGTTTTCATCATAACCAGAAGCATTTTCTTGGGGCGTGCCCATATAACGCTCGGTGTAAACGGTATCATAAAAACGCCAGCTGGTCACGGGCGCAACGGCGATTGCCATTTCAAAAGTGTCTGCACCTTGAAAAAGCGAATTTGCAGCCATAAAACCGCCATAACTCCATCCCCAAATACCCATTCTTGAAGCGTCTATAAAATCTTTATTACCAAAATATTGTGCCGCCGCAATCTGATCTTGCACTTCATATTTACCCAGTTCATTCTGAGTCATCTTTTTGAAATCGCGACCTTTAAAACCGGTTCCACGAGGATCTACGCAGGCAATGATTATATCATCCTGCGCCAACATCTGAAACCAATAATCATTTGCACCGCCCCAACTATTAGCCACGCTCTGCGAACCTGGACCGGAATATTGGGTCATAAATAGTGGATATTTATTACTGGGATCAAAGTCTTTCGGTTTGATGAGATAGGCGTTAAGCTCTTCTCCGTTTACCGGAATTGTAATAAATTCCTTTGTCGAGATTTTATATTGGGAAAGTTGGTTCTTTAAAACCGAATTATCTTTTATAGTACGCAAAAGTTTTCCGTTCTTGGCATTGTGCAAGGTGAAAACATAAGGCGTTTCAGCATCAGAAAAATTGTTTATATAATAGGTAAAATCGGTACTAAAATCGGCAGAATTGGTTCCTTTTACGACAGAAAGTGCTTGTTTTCCCTTTCCATTTAATTTTATGGAATACACGCCGCGGTTAATGGAACCATTTTCGGTACTCTGGTAAAAAACACGATCAGTTTTTTTATCATAACCATAATAACTGGTCACTTCCCAAGCGCCGCTGGTCACTTGATTTTTCAGTTTTCCCTCTTTATCATAGTGATAAATGTGGTTCCAGCCGTCTTTTTCGCTCGTCCAGATAAAACTATTATCTTCTAGAAAAGTAAGATTATCGGTCACATCTACATAAGCATCGTCTTCATAGCGCAGAGCAAGTTTGGCTTTTCCCGTATTTCCATCTACAAAAATAAGGTTTATCGCATTCTGCTTTCGGCTAAGAGTTTGTATTGCCAGCGTATTATTTTCATTGCTCCAATCGAGTCGCGGAATGTAATAATTGTCAAAATCGGACAGATTCACATCCTGTGTTTTTTCAGCAGAAACATCATAAATATGTAAACTCACTTCCGCATTCGCTTCACCTGCTTTTGGATATTTAAAAACATCCTGCGTGGGATAAAGTTCCTGACCAAAAACATCCATCGAAAATTCGGGCACGTCGTTCTCGTCAAAACGGATAAAGGCAATCTTATCTCCGGTTTTATTCCAATCAAAAGCGCGGACAAGAGAAAATTCTTCTTCGTAGACCCAATCGGTTATTCCATTAATTATGGAATTTTTAGCACCGTCTGAAGTAATCTGTGTTGTTTTCCCGGTTGAAAGTTCTTTGACGAAAAGATTATTGTCTTGTCCGTAGGCGATTTTATTTGCATCGGGCGAAAAAGTAGGTTCCTGTATAGGATCATCAGCTACTATAGTCAGCGTTTTTTCGACAAAATCATAGACATAATAAATACCCAATGTAGAGCGACGGTAAATGGATTTTACATCCGTACTCAACAATACTTTGCTTTCATCAGTACTGAAGTCGTAACCGGAAAAAGTGTCCAGACCATCCAGATTCTTAGAATCCAATAACGTTCTCACTTTCTTACCTGTTTTGTAGCTATAGACTGCTATACTTTTTGTGTCTGTAATGGAATCTGTTTCTAGAAGGGAATATTCAGTGCCGTTATTTAGTGAGCTAAGACGGTCAAGATATTCCATGCGAAAAGCTCCGCCCCAAATTTCCTGTAAAGTAATCTCTTTCTGCTGTGCAGTTGCGGCGACCGAAATCAAGAAGAAAAATACGGCAACCAATTGTTTTAATTTCATAAAAAAAAGAACCTGTTAAAATTTAAGGTCAAGTTTACTAAAAAAAACGGAACAAATAGCTGTTTTTGCTTGTTAAATGCGTGTTTTGCATTTTGTCAATTGTCTAAAAATCCACTCTTTTTACACAACTTTTATGCATTTTAAGTACATATTTGAACGATTTTCAACTATAAAACCATGATTTTTCAAAAATTTCAATCAAGTTCATTAATTTACATAAACTTAACAGTTCCCGTTTTTGCAGCTCTTTTAGAAACTATATGTTTGCAAAAATTAGCAAATGCTGTCAAAAGATAGAATCTATACCGAGTTACATCAAACCGTCAACATGACTCAGCCAGAATTACGTGCCTGGTTGCTGACGGATCTCGCCCCAATTACAGTGGCAAATTATCCCGATGCACCCAGTATGGACAAATCAAAAAAATTGCTGCGTATTTTGGATAAGGAGAAAGATGAAATTTCCATGGCAGATTGCCAGTTTGTGCAAGTGATTCTCCACCGTATCAATTATCTTAAACGCATAAAATCTAAAGAGCGTCACCGCAAATTAGATTGGGAAAATAGCTTACGTAATATGGGTTACGACATTAAAAAAGAAGGCATAAAAGCTGAAAAACAGGTTGAATATTAGATTTTTAATCAAAAATCGTCGTTAATATCTCAAAATATCGTTAAGGGTTTGCTTGATTTCATTTAACTGTTTTGCGCTAATACTTCCAATTTTATTTTTCAAACGCTTTTTTGAGACTGATCGTATATGAAAAACCAAAATTTCAGAAGTTTTCGTCAAACCATTACCGGTTGAAGGTTCCAGAATAGCATTCCCTTTATAATTCTTGATCTTTGTGGTAAGCGGACACACAATGACAACCTGAAGATGTGCATTGAGCAGGTTTCCACTAATTATAACTACCGGACGCCTCTGGCCCTGCCTGCTTCCTTTAATAGGATTAAGATAAAGCTCCCAGATTTCGCCCTGCCTCAAAGCGTCACATTATCAAGATCTTCAAGATAGTAGCCCATACCTTCTTCTGCGACTTGCATTATTTCTAAATCTTGTCCCGCTTCTTTGTAAGAACGCAAATATTCTGCCCTATTTAATTGATCTAGGTAGATTGTAAGTGCCTTTTCAATAATTTTATTTTTTGCGATATTGTGCTTTTTAGCCATTGCAGCCAAATTATTGAGCAAATCATTAGGTAAAGAAGAAGTAAATGTTGTCATAACATAAATATATAATGTAAATAAAAATAAAAAAAACTCAAGCATTGTTTAAAAATGCATTATTCAATTTTTTGTAAATCAACCACCTCGGGGCAAGCAAACGAGTTATAATTTGGAGATATTTCTTGAATTTCGACCTAGAAAGTCGGGGAAGAAAACCCTCTGGAGGGATTTAACAAAGAAAGAAATTATCTTTAGCGCATGAAAAAAGAAAATATCAAACTCATCTGTCTCGATATAGACGGTACCTTACTCGATAAAAACCGTGATATCGCCAAAGCGACCCGAGATATATTTAAAAAACTGAACAATACGTACGCCACGGTTTTAGCTTCTTCGCGAATGCCTTCCGCAATGTATTATCTACAAGAAAAATTAGGGATTCGAGGGGAGCCGTTGATTGCTTATAACGGCGCTTTGATTTTGGGAAAACACCAAGAATCAATCAAAAGCCTGCCCATGTCGCTTGATTTTCTGGAGGTCATACTTGAGCATCAGCAAGGTCACGATTATAATGTAAGCACTTTTTGCGATGACATTTGGCGTACCGCGAAAAAAGATAAATGGACGGAACACGAGATGATCACGACGCGGGCGATCCCGGAACTTATTCCCAATAATGAACTGCTGGCTGAACTAAAAAGCAAAAACCAGCAACCACATAAGATCATGTGTATGGGCGATGAGGAAGTTCTGGACGATCTAATCACAAGTCTTGAAAAATCAGGTCAAGCGGAAAACGTACATTTATACCGTTCCAAAAAAACCTACATTGAAATAATCACCAAAAACATCAATAAAAGTGATGCTTTGACCTATTTATTAGAGAAAGAATATGGTTTCCCGATGGATTCGGTAATTGCATTTGGTGATAATTATAATGATATAGAATTACTTAAAAACGCAGGGTGGGGAGTTGCAATGGCCAATGCCAAAAAAAGTGTAAAAGAAGCCGCCGATTATGTGAGCGAATTCACCAACAAAGAAGATGCGGTGGCCAAGGAACTTGCCAGATTTCTAGAATAGCAAAGACGTGACGTCTAAACATGCGGAAAGCGCGCTCCAACCAAAAAGCGCGCTTTCCTAAACAACCTAACCAATAATCTTCTGATCCTTAATTTGTTCTAATCTTTTATATATTTTTCGTAATTGTTTACTTCAATACGCGCACCAAGGTCATGCATTAAATTGTAGAGACCGAAGAATGTTCGGTTTATGTATAAGAAGTGTTTACTTCCCCGATTACCGTTCATCTTGCGCAACTCTGTGTCTTTAGAATACTTTTCACTCAGTTCACCTATTTTTCCGAAAAAGAAATCATCTTTAAAATCGAAAGTTTCAGCGTGAAATGGACTGGTCAATAAACTTAGCATTTCGTAAAATATGTCTGAGAAAAATTTCAATTCCTCTGGACTGTCATCCTTTCTAAGAATTTCCAACTCAAACATTTTCTCTCTGAAAAGAATTGGATTATTAATATTTTCAGGCTTAGCAAGCTCAAAATATGGTGCATAAAATTCTTCAGGAACTTCTTTTATACAGCCAAAATCTATCGCAATCAAGTTATTATCCTTATCCACCAGGAAATTGCCTGGATGTGGATCTGCGTGTACGCGCTTAAGGACATGCATCTGGTACATGTAAAAATCCCATAACGTCTGCCCTACTTGATCTGCAACGTCTTGATTTATATTGCGCGCAGTAAACTCACTTAGATGTTCACCCTGCATCCAGTCCATCGTTATAATACGTTCACTCGATAGATCTGGGTAATACTCAGGAAATTTAAGGTGCTCAATATGACCGCACAATTGTGTAATGGTCATACTTTGCTTTACTTCTAGTAAATAATCTGTCTCTTCGAGCAGTTTCTCTTCTACTTCTTTGAAGTATTTTTCCTTATCCTTCCCCCTTAGGTTAAACATCCGGGTAGCGATAGGCTTCACTAGAGCCAAATCACTACTGATACTACTCGCGACACCAGGATATTGTATTTTCACAGCAAGTTTCCTCCCATCCAATGTTGCTTGGTGCACTTGGCCAATACTGGCCGCATTTACACTTTCGCTTGTAAACGTATCAAATATGTCTTCCGGATATTTATCAAGGTATTTTTTAAATGTTTTTCGAACCAAAGGCGCCGATAATGGTGGTACAGAAAACTGCGAAAGAGAGAACTTGTCCACGTAAGCCTTTGGCATTATATTTTTTTCCATACTGAGCATTTGTGCAACTTTAAGCGCACTACCTCTCAGACTTTTTAAACTGTCATAAATATCCTCGGCATTATCTTCATTGAGCTGGTCTTTGGTCAAGGAAGAATCAAATACTTTTTTGCCATAATATTTAGCATAATTACCACCTACTTTTACCCCAGTTGACACCAACTTACTGGCTCGAGATAATTTGTTAGTTGGTATATAATCAATGGTTTTCATGGTTGCTGTTTCTAATTATGACTTAGCGAAACGTTCTTTGAACAAAAACTTTCCAAAATCTATTATGCTTTCTAAAGGAGTAGTTTCAAAAACATCAAAGATTGCTTTGACAGATTTCTCGATGGCAATATCTGTTTTCTCGAATCCTGCAGAATTATCATCCATCCAATATTTCAATAAGAAAAGCATTTGGAGCCACGCGCCCTCACTAAATATACGCACCGGGTTTTTGGTCACCTTATAATTTTTCTCTTCGTTCCCTTGCTCAATAAGATCTGCGGCGTACTCTTTAACTTCAAAACGCAGTTTTTTGAGCTGTTCCATACCCTTCATGTTACTTTTATGTTCCTGAAGCGTAAATAAAACGTAGCTACGATTTGCAGTGAGTAATTCAAAAAAAGTAAAGAAAAAAGAAAGCATTTTTTCCTTGTTGGGATAACCTGCGTAATTAGTATCCTTATGAAGAACGTTTATTGTATTGTGATAAAAGGAAACCCAAATCTGCTCTCTTAAACCGCCAAAAGATCCAAAAAACTTATAAAAATCGGCTTCTTTCATGCCATTATCAACAGCGAACTTGTAAACACTTTTAGGGCGCTCACCATGTTGAAGAACATGATCCATATATAAAGTTATAATATGCTCTCTAGTAAGTTCTGGTTCCGTAACTGTTTGTGCTGTAATCCGGTTTTTTGGTCTTAGTGCCATGATGTCTAATTGTTTTGTAAATTTAATTCTGTTTAACCTCAATACAAAATAGTTCAACAAAATTTTGAGTTAAAGTTCTTTCATTAGAAATGAAAGCATAAATAGTTGATTTATAGATATTTCTCCTTTTCTGCCATTCCCGATCGATAATGTAATAATCATTATTTTCACAACATAAATGTCGTAATATATTAAAAAAACTTTCATAAAAATGCCAGTTTGTCACGGTGTAGTTTAATGGTATTTTTTTTGACCTTAACAAAAGGAATTAAAGAATTAATCTTATCGCCCGAACGCGATTATCATAAATCAATACACATCATGGCTACAGGTAAAATAAATGTTGCTGTTGAAAACATTTTTCCACTTATCAAAAAATTCTTGTACAGCGATCACGAGATTTTTTTAAGGGAACTTATTTCCAACGCGACCGATGCAACTCTAAAATTAAAACACCTAGCAAATATTGGAGAAGCCTCCGTAGAATATGGCAATCCAGTTATTGAAGTTAGAATAGACAAAGAAGGTAAAAAACTGCACATTACTGATCAAGGTATTGGGATGACAGAAGAAGAGGTGCGCAGATATATTAATGATATCGCCTTTTCTGGAGCGGAAGAATTTTTAGATAAATATAAAGAAGCCGGTAAAGAAAGTGGAATTATAGGTCATTTTGGACTCGGATTCTATTCTGCCTTTATGGTTGCCAAAAAAGTGGAGCTAATCACAAAATCCGCTATTCAGGAAGATGCCCCAGCAGTACATTGGGAATGTGACGGTTCGCCGGAATTCACCCTTACTGAAACAGAAAAAACCCTGCGTGGTACGGAAATCATTCTGCACATTGCAGACGACAGCGAAGAGTTTCTAGAAGAAAACCGAATCAGTGCGCTTCTCACGAAGTACAACAAATTTATGCCGGTGCCCATTAAATTTGGTACCAAGGAGGAAGAATTACCTCTAGCGGATGACGCGGCAGAAGATGACGAACCGGAAACAAAAACGGTTGATAATATCATCAACAATCCTACGCCAGCCTGGACTAAACAGCCTTCAGAACTTGAAGATAAAGATTACAAGAGCTTTTATCATGAGCTTTATCCCATGCAGTTTGAAGAGCCTTTATTTCACATTCATCTCAATGTAGATTATCCATTCAATTTAACAGGAATTCTTTATTTTCCCAGATTAAATCAAGAATTGAATGTACAGAAAGACCGCATTCAACTCTACCAAAACCAGGTTTACGTAACTGATAATGTAGAAGGAATCGTACCTGAATTTCTTACCATGCTACGTGGAGTGATTGATTCCCCAGATATTCCGTTGAATGTTTCTCGATCTTATTTACAGGCAGACGGCGCCGTTAAGAAAATAAGCAGCTATATCACCCGTAAAGTAGCAGATAAGCTTATCCAACTCTTTAATGACGACCGTGCCGATTTTGAGAAAAAATGGAACGATATTAAAATCGTGATTGAATATGGAATGTTGAGTGAGGACAAGTTCTTCGATAAAGCTCAAAAATTCGCCCTCTACCCCACCGTAAATGGAGATTTCTTCACCTTTGACGAATTAAAAGAAAAAATTACCGAAAACCAGACCGATAAAGACGGTAAGCTGGTTGTACTTTATGCTTCAGATCAAGACAAACAACATCAATATATTGAAGCGGCAAAAGCTAAAGGTTATGTAGTATTATTACTGGATTCTCCCATTGTGCCACATCTTATCCAAAAAATTGAGGGCAGCAAAGAGAATATCAGTTTTGTACGCGTGGACGGCGATCACGCAGATAATTTGATCAAAAAAGAAGAAACTCAGGTTTCTAAGCTTTCCGATGAAGAAAAAGAAGAGCTTAAGAAAGCTCTTGATGAAACTATAACCGACAAGTCATACAACGTTCAACTGCAAGCAATGGACAGTAGTTCTGCGCCTTTCATTATCACGCAGCCAGAATTTATGCGACGTATGAAAGAAATGCAACAGAGCGGCGGCGGTGGCGGTATGTTCGGCATGGGAAATATGCCAGATATGTATAATGTTGTGGTCAATACAAATCACGAGCTGGTTTCTGAAATTCTTAATACCAAGACCAAAAAGAAACAAGAACGCCTTATCAAGCAATCGCTAGACCTGGCGCGTCTTTCTCAAGGTCTATTGAAGGGAGCGGAGCTTACAGATTTTGTAAAGCGCTCGTATGAGATGATCAAATAAGTTGATTTAATATCTTTTCATCAAACAGCTCCGATAATTCGGGGCTGTTTTTTTGCTTAAAAAGGTCATTTTTCATCCATTTAGGGCAATTTCTGACTACAACCGATTAAAGCTGAAAATTGCTTATTTTACAAAAAAATACATATATGCACAGATTTATATTTCAAATTCTACTCATTTTCCCATTATTCCTACTAGCTCAAGCAACTGAAAAGCCACTACGTGTCGGATATTCAGGATCAGAACCTTTTATTATAGGTCAAGATAAACCGGAAGGAATTGCCATAGATGTTTGGCGCGAGATCACATATACCATAAATCTTGATAACTATGAGTTCCAGCCGTATCCAACCATAGAAAATGGTATAAATGCCGTAAAAAACGGTGAAATTGATCTATTAATCGGCCCGGTGACCATTACGGCAGAGCGCGCTATGCAGGTTTCTTTTTCACAACCCTATTTTGATACGGGTTTTGCTATTCTCGCACCCGCTCTGGAATTGAGTATTTGGGAACGACTAGGGCCATTTTTCAGTACTAATTTTTTATATGCGGTCATAATTCTGCTCTTTATTTTGAGTCTTGTGGGCGTGCTGGTATGGCTCGCAGAACGTAAAACTTCTCCAGAAGCTTTCGGTAGCCATCCATTAAAAGGAATAGGAACGGGAATCTGGCTAGCACTGGTCACCATGACTACTGTAGGTTACGGTGATTTTGCCCCAAAAACTATTTTGGGCCGTTTTATAATCGGTACCTGGATGATCGTCTCGCTTATTATGGCCACTTCATTTGTGGCGGGAATTGCCAGTACACTAACGCTAACGGGAAGTCAGGAAAAGACAATTACCGCCATAAATCAGCTTAGCGATAAAAAGGTTGCCATTCCGCCTAACGATAAGCTCGTAGAGAACATTACCAGCGTAGGAGGAGAACCTATTATAGTGAACAGCGTAGAAGAAGGCTACGATTTACTGATGGCGGGAAAAGTTGCGGCTTTTCTATATGATAAGGTTCAACTGGAATATATTTTTTCCGAAGGAAAGAAAAACGACTATATCCTTACTAAAAACAACACGTTTACCCAGCATTATGGATTTGCATTTGCTCCTGGAAGTAGTGTACAAAATAGTATAGACGTCACAATATTACAGCTCAAGGAAGCTGGCGCCATAAATAGAATTGTTGCTAGTTGGCTTGCTCCAGACTCAGAGAACTAAACAAGACTCCGGGGAAAAACACTTCCGTAATATCAAAAATCGTCTTATTAAACATATTATACTTTGAAATGATCTTTAGACCGCGGATGCGAAGGTGCACATAAACTATTGAAAGGCGAACCACTCATACCATCATCAAAAAGCTTTTTATGCTCGCAGAATTTCACTCGATCTGACAAATGTTGATTAGATCGAACTTAAGTTAAAAATGAATTGGACATATGAAGCTTGGCAGGAAATTAGAGGGATTCTTGAAAAGATCCTCCAAATAACATTTATAGAAGAAAAATTCAGTAAAAATCAAGAACTTAAAATAAAAAATCCCGTTCAGTTAAAAACCGAACGGGATTTCTTTATAAGGAAAGAAGATTATTGAACCACTTCTTCTCTAGTTTCAACCGACTGTTTTAACGCCTTTTTCTCAACGCTATCATACATAACTGGAGTTGCGATAAAAATGGAAGAATAGGTTCCTACAACAACACCTACGATAAGTGCAAACATGAAGCCCATAATACTGGCACCACCAAATATGAAAATGGCCAGCAGTACGATCAATGTTGTCATCGAAGTATTTAACGTACGACTTATGGTACTGTTGATTGCCTGGTTCACAATTGTACCCATTTTACGCGTAGCGTCGTGCTCGTTCAGATATTCCCGTATACGGTCAAAAACAACCACGGTATCATTCAGCGAATATCCAATAACGGTCAAGATCGCTGCGATAAAAGATTGGTCGATTTCCATATTGAATGGAAGAAATTTATAGGTCAATGAGAAAATACCCAATACAATTAGCACATCATGGAATACCGCAACCACGGCACCAAGTTAAAACTGCCATCTGCTGAAACGAAGCAAAATATATAAGAAAACGACTACAAGTGAACCTAAAACAGCCCAAATAGAGTCTTTTTTGATATCATCAGCAATAGTTGGTCCCACTTTATTGTACTGTAGAATACCCACTTTATCTGCATTAGAACCTTTAACAAATTCATTATAGGTCAAATTAGCCGGTAAATAGGATTTTACAGCAGTAAATAATTTCTGCTGAATCTCCTCATCTATTCCCGCTCCTTCATCTTCTATCTTATATTTTGTGGTGATTTTAAGCTGGTTAGCATCACCATAAGTCTTGGCTTGTGCGCTACCAAACTGTTCTATAAGATTACCTTCAACATCGCTGGCGTTTACAGGTTGCTCAAAACGTACCGTATAATTTCTTCCTCCCACAAAATCTACACCTTCATCAAGGCCGTTTGTCAATAGGGAAGCGATACTTATTAATACTAAAACACTACTGACCGTATAAGCTATTTTGCGTTTGCCTAGAAAATCAACATTTGTATTCTGAAACAGCGTGCGTGTGGGAGGGGTTGAAAAAGGAAGCGTTTTCCCATTCTTACCATAACTATCTATAAACAATCTAGTGATAAAAATGGCAGTAAATAAGGAAGTTCCAATACCGATCATCAATGTGGTAGCAAAACCTTGAATAGGCCCTGTTCCGAATAAAAACAGGATCAAGGCTGTTAAGAATGTTGTGATGTTTGCATCAAGAATGGATGATAACGCATTATTAAAACCATCTTTTATTGCATCGCGCTGTGATTTACCTTTCGCCAGCTCTTCCTTAATACGTTCAAAGATAAGTACGTTTGCATCGACTGACATACCAATTGTCAGTACAATACCGGCAATACCGGGCAACGTAAGAACAGCACCTAGACCAGCCAGAATTCCGAAAATATAAAGAATGTTTACTGCAAGGGCAACATCTGCATATAAACCTGCCTTACCATAATAGAAGACCATCCAGATAAGTACGAGCACCAGTGCAAGAACAAACGATAGCAGTCCGCTGTCTATGGCCTCTTGGCCCAGTGAAGGTCCTACCACATCGTAAGATATAATTTTCGCAGAAGCAGGAAGCTTACCAGCCTTCAATACGTTAGCAAGATCTTGCGCTTTATTTACAGTAAAATTACCTGAAATTTCGGTGGCTCCACCAGAAATTTCCTGTTTGGCAGTAGCGGCAGAATATACAATATCATCAAGAACAATGGCAATTGCGTTACCCTGCTGTGCAACTTCACGCGTTATTTTTGCCCACTGGCTCGGTCCTTGACCTTCAAAATCAATACCTACTGAAGGAAGTCCCGTCTGTGTATATTGTTGTCTTGAATCCTGTACAATGTCACCGTCCATTGCGGGAGTACCAGAACGGTCTGATTGCAATGCGTAAAGTGGAACTATGTTAGAATTTTCACTTTCGGTAACACCCCAACGGAATTTTGCAAAACGTAAATTCTGAGGGCGCTCCCGTAAAATTTCGGGCATATTCAGATAACGATTTACTGTTGCAGTATCCTGAATGGAAGCGTAACCCAAAACAGAACTCTGTGGAAACTGCTGAATGGAAGGATTAAATTGAAATACCTCAAAAAGTGGATTTGCACCTTTGCTGGCGGCGGTAGTATCTTCTTCACTTGCAAGCAAGTCGTTAATAGCGTCATCTTTATCAGTAGACGTAGTATCTGATTTAGCGTTTTTGCTTTCGGCGGGCGCTATAAGGTCTTTAAGTATGGTGTTGGCATTAAAAAGATATTCTACCACATCACCGGCAAAATAAGTTTTGTAGAATTCAAGTTGGGCAGTGCTTTCAAGCTGAAATTTTACGCGCTCTATATCCGTTGCACCAGGAAGTTCTATTAGAATCCGCGCGCGGTTATCCATGCGCTGAATATTAGGCTGGCTCACACCGAATTTGTCGATACGGTTACGCAGTACTTCAAAAGCAGAATTGATAGATTCATCAACTTCAGCATCTACTACGCCCATTACCTCATCATTGCTCATGTTGAAATTTACCTTGTCTCCCATCGTGGTATTTGCAAAAACATCTGGAGAAGCAAGACTATTCTCACCGGGAATATTCTGGTAAGCGTCATAAAAATCATCAATAAAGCCTTGTTGACTGTTTTTCTGTGTTTCCGCAGCTTCACTCAGCGCTTGATTAAAGGCGGGATCTTGACTGTTATTACTAAGGCCACGAAGAATATCTGCCACAGAAATTTCTAAAATGGCATTCATACCACCTTTGAGGTCAAGACCTTTGTTCAGTTCTTTTTCTTTGGCGTCATTATAAGTAATCCCCACTGCGATAGGCTCATTCCCTATAGAATCAAGATAAATACTTTTAACATCTCCCCTTTTCTCCACATAATCTGTGGCTGTTGTGGGTACTTTATTTTCAGCGAACACCTCCGCTTTATCTTCCACCGAACTGGTGAAAAACGTAAAAGAAAGCTGGTACAAACTAACCAAACCAAATAAAATTGCAAATACCCGTATGAGTCCTTTATTCTGCATTATAATTTACTATTAATTAATTGAGGCCGAAAACATTCCTCCCCGTCAATTTATAAAACGTGCAAATATAGGGTTTCAATGCAATACTGACAATAATTATCATTTAGATTTCCTTAACTTTCAGAAGCTTACCAAATCAGAATTCAAAGTAAATAAAACCCTGATAAACAATATTTTAAATATGCCATTATAGTCAATTGTAAAAATTTATACATTAAACCTCAAGTATTGACTCTATCGTTATTCATGAGAAACCTCTATATAGTAAAGTAAATTTTATGAATAAAAGTCATCTTTAATCGTGTTGAGCGGCATCTCTATAACGACAATGGCAAATAGCAAAACACTGATTAAAACCTTTACAATCTGCACCATACCAACTTTGAGTTTTTTAATTCTAATTTGAATTAATTGTCAACTTTTTTTGTTGATAAATAGATAAATTGCTATAAAACAAATAGTTAG
>JBBPYO010000477.1:0-3041 GCA_038199845.1 Flavobacteriales bacterium | reverse complement strand
ATTGGTAATTGAAAGTGTTCCTTTTTTTGACATTTTTTTGAGTAATTAAATTTGAGTAAGTGAATTGATTAGGTACAATTATATTTGGGAAAAAAAATTATCGTTTGTTCATGCTAATATCCCGATCTACACCCAGATAATCTTGAACAGTTCTAAAACCGATATAGCTACGTGCAGAGTCTGCATATTCATAATCCCTAGTACTTACCTGCAAGAAATAGGCCACGTCCTTCCAAGAACCCCCACGTACTACTTTACGCTGGTTGCTAGGATCAGGAACATTCGGGTTCATCGTAGACATATATTCATAGGCATTGGGATCATATGACGACTCGACCCATTCCGCAACATTACCTGACATATTGTATAAGTCATAATCATTGGGATTATACGAATCGGCTTCCACCGTATAAAGTGCCTGATCAGCCGCATAATCACCTCTAAGCGGCTTAAAATTAGCTAAGAAACAACCGCGGTCATTTTTAGCGTAAGGCCCGCCCCAAGGATATGTAGCGCCTTGCAGCCCACCACGTGCGGCATATTCCCATTCTGCTTCGCTAGGAAGTCTAAAACGGTTAACCATTTGTTGATTTCTGCTCTTCTTGTAGGAATTCTTATAGAGCGTTCTCCAGTTACAAAAAGCCTTAGCCTGCTCCCATGTAACACCTACCACCGGATAATCATCATAAGCAGTGTGCCAGAAGTAATCATTGTGCATGGGTTCATTATAAGAATATGCGAAATCCTTGATCCATACTGTAGTATCTGGATAAATATTTACCTTTTCTGTACGTATATAATCTGAACGTTTTCCGTTTTTCTCACGGGCCGCGTTTTCCACATCAAGATAGGTATATTTAAATACCAATTTATCAACATCTACGGTACGATGGCCATTATATGCTTCCTCAAGAGGAATATACATAGAATCCATAACCTCTACATAATACTCATCTGGATAATCCTGAGGTTCATCAATAAGATCAATACGTTTATTAAGTTTACGCCCGGTATAATCTTCACTGAAACTATAGTAGTTATCATACATGTAACGATCGTAAGGGCTCATTTCCTCGGGATCATTATTTAAAAAAGCATATTCACCGATACCACCATTCCCAGGAGTTTCACCAAGTTCATCGGCAAAAACAGCTAGTCGCGTACGTATAATGGAATCTTTTACCCAATCTACAAACTGACGGTATTCAGAATTCGTGATTTCGGTCTCGTCCATATAGAAGGAGCGTACCGTTACTGTTTTTGTTGGGGCATCTTTGACGTTGGCAATATCATCATCACTTTTACCCATGATAAAAGCTCCTCCCGAAATCAACGTCATACCGTATGGTTTCTCGGAGTTCCATTTTTTGCCATCTGCCCCTACAAGTTCGCCACGGTCACTACGACCACAACTAGACAACAAGCTTATCATCGCAATAAATGCAATAAACTTCTTCATAGGTAGAAAATTAGGTTAAATACTAGATTTGAGGGCGTAAACCTATTTATAAAAAAATTAATACACAATCTTTTTAATTATAAAATCCCCTTGACCGCAGTATGTTCAACAATTTATAATTCATTTTTTTGCTTGGCTTTAAACCAGCGTTCCGGGATCTCCTGATTACAGGCGTTTACATAATCCTGATACGCGCAAGGTAATAACGTATGCCTTTTTAATTTATTATTGAGCCCTTGTAAAAACGGAATTTCAATCCACCATCTTCCCGTTCTATCGCTTTTATAAAAACTTAAAATGTCATCATCAACAGGCACGGCATAGTGCAAGAAACCTTCTCGGCGCTCTGGCACTTGTTCATTGACCCGGTAATTGATACCTTCTATAAAATACCAGACGATTTGCGCAATTAATGCATTTGCAGTTTCCATGTCACCGGTCTGGCCGTATTCAAAAATCCCGAAACTGCTCACACGGTCACTTAGCCCAGCATACCTAGCAATGGCGCAAATCTCCCTTCCGTTCAACCCATTGGGATGGTCTTTGTGCATAAAACCGAGCGCACTGCTTTCTATCGCACCAAGGTCTATGCTGACTACGTCTGCATCTCTTAGAATAGGTTCCACAAGTGCAATATCTGGAATGATCTCGCCCAGCCTGAACGCATCAAAGTATAGTTTTTGCACCAGCTCGATCTCTTCCTGACTGTTGGCGAAAGTTTGATATCCTATGTTGGCATAATTAAAGAGATTGTATGGTTTATCCACAATAACCTTACCGAGAAACGAGGTATTGCTCATGGGCTTGCTGCTGTCGCCCAGATCAAACCGACTATCTACATTGACAAAGTTCACCATCTGATCAAGTTTATCGTAACCGCGATAAACTGCGTATGCCAAATCTTGGCTACCACCCAAAAAAATGGGTATAATGTCCATTTTAAAGAGCTTTTCCGTGATTTGCTTTACAGCGAAATAGGTGTCTTCCAGAGACTCACCACCATCCAGATCACCAAGATCTGCAATTACAGTGTGCCAGTTCCCCGGAAACAACTTATAAAAAGCTACCCGTAGCGCCTGAAAATCGGGCATTTCAACCAGATTATCGAGCCGTCCCCTATTTTCTCGTAAACCTATAATTGCGACCTCCACGTCATTAAGTTCGGGCATCCCATCTTGAGCAGTATGTATTCTTATTGTATTGCCCAGACTTTGCTTGTGAAAAAGCGGTGCGTGAGCCACCACGGCATCAGCAACCGGCAGTAAGTTCTCAAAAGGCATACTTTATTTCTTTTTTGAAATGGGTTTCTTCTTGGTCGTTTTTTTCGCTGCCGTAGTACTTTTTTTAGCTGCCGTTTTCTTAGCGGGAGCTTTTTTCTTGGCCGCGCTTTTTTTCGGACTTTTTTTAGCGATAATATCCATTACTTCCTCAAGCGTAAGCGCTTTTGCGTCAACGGTTTTGGGAAGTTCTATCTTGGTTTTACCTTTGATCACATTGCTCCTGCCCCAGCGTGCTTTTTCTACACGAATTCCTTCCTCCTTAAAGTCATGGATGACCTTATCTATTTCTTTCTGTTTTTTAT
>JBBPYO010000476.1:0-8692 GCA_038199845.1 Flavobacteriales bacterium | reverse complement strand
TGCATACTTTAATATCTACAAGAATCATGTTGTGTGGGTCCTCCCCTTATTTTCAAGGGGAGGTGCCGATAGGCGGAGGGGTTTTCCTCCCTGTAAACAAAAAATAACATCTTCAAAATGCTAATTTTAAGAATTTTATTTCTAATGTAACTACGCATTTAAATGCTGACCTCTATAAAAAAATTCCCATATAGGATAAATCCAAATATGGGAATCTGTCTGATATGCCTATAATTTGGGTTATTTAAAATTCTAAACCAATAATAGGAAATAAGATGGGGTCAACCATTTACTTTAACAATAATTTTGAAGTTGAACGCTTTCCATTGGCATCAATTTGCAGAATATACACTCCAGATGCAATGTTAGACGAACGGTTCCAAGTTTTAGAAAACTTTCCTGCAGGTTGCTCACCGTTAGCAATGTTTTCTACCAGTCTTCCGGAAAGGTCATAAATATCTATTTTAAGATTGCTCTGCTCTTTAAGTTCAAACGTAATTTGTGCACGATTAGAAACCGGGTTAGGATAAACGGCAAGAGAATTACTCAAAGCAGGTGAATTTACACTAAGCTTTCCTGACGCTTCCAGTCTAATTGCACCTAAATAATAAAACTTTTCTGGTGTATTATTATTTTCGGTAGGCTCTGCGGTGAAAGTCAACGTTCCTTCTGCAGTAGGTTGTACGTTCAAAATTTCAGCAACCTTTGAAGTATTATTTGCAGCATCTAAAACTGCAGTAGTCGCTACATTATCGAAGCCAACAATGGTATATAAAGACTCTCTATTATCTGTTGTTGGAACACCTATACGTGATGCAAAGATCTCAAAAGAATAAGTCAGATCTGGATTAAGACCTTCCAATATAAAACCTCCTGTGGGTTGAAATATACTGTCAACATTTTTTTGTACACCTTCACCGTAGAAACTATCTCGCGTTGCATCTCGGGGGAAATTAAGATCTGCACTCGGGGAAAGAGTGCCCGCAGTATTTTTACCGTGAAAAACATCATCTACAGTCAATTTAATACCGGTGGGTGCACCCGTGCTGTCAATAACATTCATCACTACAATATTGGGATCCTCAACAGTTTCATTGAAAACGTTATTGTAATTAAGATCTTTGGTTTGAGTAGTTTTATTACCAAAATCAAAGTACGCCACAGACTGGGAATATCCCGTCATGGTGCAAGCAAAAAGAAGTAATAATTGAGTAATTGTTTTCATATAGATTTGGATTTAATTAATAATTCGGGTTAAAATTAGGTGTTTTAATGTATTAAAAGACGTTGGGCATTAATTTTTTTATCGTAAGCAACCTGTAATATGTAAAGACCTGTTTTTATATCACCTCTAGAAAAAGTGGTTTTACCTCCATTTACTTTGGTCTTGGCATAATAAACAGTTTTTCCCAGAAGATCGTAAAGTGTAATAGTTACCTCTGTATTTACACTTTCTGGGAGTTGAATAGTACACCTATTTGTAACAGGATTTGGATATACAGTAAAAGAGGTTTCAGCTATTAAATTATCATCAACCCCTAATCCAATTGCATCTTTTTTTACACGTACACCTACTTCAGCGCCCACAACTCTATCAAATAAAATTCTATGACCGCCTGCATTCATATGCGTACCATCACCAGAATCATATTGAGGTAAAATTCCATTATTATTATCTTTGCCCAAACCTGTCCAGAAATCTATGGTCATTTTACCAAATTCCTTTTCAACCGCATCAAGCATTCCTAATTGAATATTTTTGGCTGCGGTGTCTGAGCCAAAATTTTTAGGCTGAACAGAAGTTACCCAAAGTGGAATATTTTGATCTGCAATAAGACCACTGATCAGATCATAATTGGTCAATTGATCTTCAACCGGAAATCCATAAGCAGCATCATTAGAGGGCATATTAATAATGATACCTCCAGGATTAAGTGAAAGTGCTTTGGTCACGTTACGTTGTGTATCAATTGTCCTGTTCACACCTGCTTTGATTGAGGTTCCGGTGGGTAAAATATCGTAGGTGCTATATCCGCCTTTACCTAAATTGATTATTTCAAAACGAGAATCCTGTTGTGTAAGATAGTCTCGGTAAAGATTCACCCAACTATCTTTAATATCTTCTGGACCTGTACCCTCAGCGGTAGAAGATCCCAATACAACAATGCGATAAACTTCATTTTCATCTTCTATAATTGAAAATGGACTGCCACTTGTATCGCTTACTCCGCCACCAGAAATTCTGATAAGACATGATTCTGAAATTCGATTGGGAACTTTAAAATCGTAATATCCGAGGTTTGCAGCAGTTGTTGCGACAGCATTCCAGCTTGCTCCATTATTTGATGAAAATTCAATAGCTATCGTATTATCTATTGAAGAGCTATTCCAGGTTATGCGTTGGGTCTTTCCTACTTCAAGAATATTGCCCCCGTTGGGATACAAAAGAGATAATGTGGCATTAGACTGCGTAATTGGGGAATCACTGGAAATTAATTGAATGGCACCCAGATAGTAAAACTTATTTGGATGATTATTCTGTGTACCAGGCTTCGCTCTAAATGTGATCTGACCGTTAGCTTTCGGTCGAATGTTGAGTATACTTGCAGTATTATCTGTGTTATTGGCTGCTTCTAGACTTGCAGATTTCGTATCAGAACCCGTTACCGTATATAAAGTTTGTCTGCTTTTGCCATCGGTAGAATTCATTCTAGACGCAAATACTACAAAAGAGTAATATTTATTGGCTTTTAAACCTTTTAGAACAAAACCACCAGTAGGCTGGGTATTGCCTCCATAGGCTACCGCTTCTCCAAAAAAGCTATCTGAAGTCGCGTTTGCTGGAAAAGGCACCGAATTTGCAGCGCTTTTGGTGCCGTCAGTATTTACGGTATCAAAAGGGTCGTCTACAGAAAGGGTTACACCGGTGGAAACATTTTTATCATTGACTAAATTTACAGAAATCCCCTGCTGATTATTGGAAGTACTGGTAACATTGTTCCAATTGCCAGGGGTTTCTTTGGCGCCTTGCTGGCCAAAATCGATGTAAGAATATTCCTGTGAATATCCTAAAAAAGAAAGTAATAAAAACGACAGTACGTAAATTTTCTTCATTAGTGTATTGATCTTAATAAGCGTTTATAAATTGGGGTTTAATCTGTTAATTCAAATTCTACCTTGTTGGTAGTATTGCTGTTGCTTCCCATAAAAGCTTCAAAGATACCTGCTTCTGAAATAAAATCAAGCGAACTATTATAAAATTTTAAATTTTCAGGTGTAAGGGTGATTTTTATCGTCCTACTCTCTCCTTTTTTTAGCATTACTTTTTTGAAACCTTTTAACTCACGCATGGGAGGTGTGATACTGCGCACCACATCATGAAGATAAAGCTGTACCACTTCCTCACCGGCATAATTGCCAGTATTTGTAAGCTTAACGCTAATTTCAACCGAATCACCCATACTGATTTTTGCCTTACTGATAGATAAATCGCTGTATTCAAAAGAGGTATAACTCAAACCATAGCCAAACGCAAATAACGGACTGTTTGGGACATCGAGATAGTTGGATTTAAATTTGGCAAATTCTTCTGATGCGGGTCTACCGGTGTTTTTCTGCGAATAATAAATTGGGATCTGCCCTACATTTCTTGGCCAACTTGCAGTTAATTTTCCGGAAGGGTTGTAATCGCCAAAAACCACATCGGCGATCGCATTACCAGCTTCAATACCGGGATGCCAGACCTGCAAAATGCTCACAGGCATGGCGTTGAGTTCTTCAATAGTAAGGGGGCGGCCGCTCATCAGGATGATGGCTACGGGTTTACCGGTTTCAACAAGAGCTCTTACCAGTTTCATCTGCGGTTCTGGGATGCTTATATCTGTTCTACTGGCCGCTTCACCGCTCATTTCGGTAGCTTCGCCAATTACCGTAACGATCACATCTGCATTTTCCGCATTGTCAAGCGCTTCTTTGATCATGACTTCCGGTGAACGGGAATCAATCTCGGCGCGCATCCCAAATACGTTGATTTTTTCCGCGAAGGCGGAATCATTAGTGATGTTCGCTCCTTTCGCATAGGAAATTTCAGCATCTGGGGCCACATTTTTAAAACCTTCCAAAATTGGTATGGAAAGCTGAGGATCTCCAGTAGGAGCCCAAGTACCCAGCATATTATTTTTATTATTTGCCAAAGGACCGACCAAAGCAATCTTAATGTTCTTCTTCAATGGAAAAATCTTTTGGTCATTTTTCAGCAAAACGAATGAATGTGCCGCCATTTTTCGGGCAAAGGCACGCGATTTTGGGGTCAAAATGTCCGTTTTTGGACGGTTTTCGTCAATATATTTATAAGGATCGTCAAAAAGACCGAGCTTGTATTTGGCCTCCAAAACACGTCTTGCGGCTTGAGTAATGTCTTCTTCTGTTACTTTCCCTTCGTCCAGGGATTTTTTCAAAGTGGTCAGAAAACCTTCACCCACCATATCCATATCCAAACCTGCGTTTAGCGCGAGCGCGGAAACAGCTTGAAGATCTCCCAGACCGTGCGCGATCATCTCATTTACCGAAGTATAATCTGAAACCACAAAACCAGTAAAGCCCCAACGCTCACGCAGCAAATCTGTAAGCAACCACTTATTTCCGCTCGCGGGAATACCATCTACATCATTAAACGAACTCATAACGCTGCCCACACCAGCATCTATCGCGGCTTTGTACGGAGGCAAATATTGATTGAACATTTTAATACGGCTCATATCTACGCTGTTATAATCGCGGCCGGCTTCCACAGCACCATAAAGTGCAAAATGTTTTACCGTTGCAATCATAGTTTCTGGCAAGGTCAAATCGGTTCCCTGATAACCTTCAACCATAGCTTTTGCAATGGCCGAGCCCAAAAAAGCATCTTCCCCAGAACCTTCTGAAATACGTCCCCAGCGTGGATCGCGCGAAACATCTACCATGGGCGAAAAATTCCAGTTGATACCGTCTGCAGTAGATTCCATCGCCGCAATTACTGCACTTTGCTGGATCAGATCCATATCCCAGCTGGCCGACATTCCCAACGGAATTGGAAAAGTCGTTTTATAGCCATGAATCACATCAGATCCGAAAATCAATGGGATTTTGAGTTTAGTCTCGTTAATGGCCAGATCTTGTGCTTTTCTTATCTTTTCGGGTCCTGCGATACCAAATAGACCACCAACTTCGCCCGCTTTTATTTTTGCTTCCACATTACTGCTCACCACAGATCCCGTGGCCACGCCGCCGCCCGGAGTTACCAGATTGAGCTGGCCGATTTTTTCTTCGATGGTCATTTTATCGAGAAACGCCTGTACTTCAGGAATCTCGCTGGTTGTCTGGCCAAAACTGGGAACAGCGCATAAAAGGAAAATTACTGCTAGTTTGGGAAAATTTGATTTCATCTTTTTATAAATTGAAATTATCGTAAGTTTTAGACCTGTCAGCTTTTAAAAACTGACAGGTCTTCCTTCGGTTTACTCTGCATGTTTTTTATAAAAATACCTGAAGAACAGCTATCTATCGCGATCAAAGAAAAGAAAAATAGATGTTTAAAATAGCTCCTCTAGTTTAAATATGGACTAGTAAAGCCCAATTTTTGCAGGCCACGCTGCACATCTTCATTTTTCATGAACAAATCCCATAAAAGTCCGCTGCGGTAATTTTCGATCATTACGGGAATTGGACCTTGATCAATGGCCAGATAGCGCGGCTCATACCAATCATATTCCAGACTGAATGCGTCATACGGACCGTATTTGCCAATCAGGCTGTCTTCTTTTGTATACATATTCCGAAGAAAATCCTTACTTTCTTTAGGCGTATACGGCATGCTCGAAAGTGCGGCAGTCGGCGAAATTACCCCCAGATCATTACTGGGCTGATGACCAGAATATCCCTCTATAGAATAACTGGAGGTCATTCCCCACATATCTTTACCATAACCTTTGAAATTTTTTGGGTTATCTACCGCATATTTATACTGAATCATCGCGTGATTGGTATTCAGTTTCCAGTAATCTGCATACTGATCTTTTAAACCTTTTGGATCCAGTCCCAAATACGAATAATGCGCCCAAAACAGTGGCCCCACAGGATCATTCCCCTGCGGATAATGATCGAGTATGGTTTTTAAACCGTAAAAAGTGGTGTCCTGCGTAATGTTTCCACCTCGTGCCCAGCCCTCTTCATAGACTTTCTTCGTGATGGGATAGGTGGGCGATGAAGCGGCTAGAACATACATAACAAGCGCTTCGTTATAACCGGTTACCGCAAAATTCATATCCCAGGCATAATCTGGCGACCAGTGCCAGTACAATATATTTTCACCTTGTGTGTACCAGTCCCATTCCACTTCTTCCCAGAGCGTATTGATCTTTGCCGCAAGTTGTTGTTCCGCTTCATTACCGTCTTTATAATATTCTTTTACTGTAAGCAAACCTTGAATTAGGAATGCGGTTTCCACCAGATCACCGCCATCATCTTTTTTGCTGAAAGGTTTTACTTTTCCAGTAGTGCCATCTAACCAATGTGGCCAAACGCCGTGAAAACGGTCAGCTTGCGCTAAAAAATCGACTATTTTCTGAAAACGCTCAAAACCTTCTTTTTTAGGGATAAAACCGCGTTCTATACCGGCTAAAATGGCCATTAATCCAAAACCGGATCCGCCTATGGTAACCACATTTTTATCATCGCTGGGATAGACACCGTCCATATGAATGCGCTCTGGCGCCAGGCCAGAATCAGGATTTGCTCCTTCCCAGAAATAATTAATGGTCTGTTTTTGCACTGTATCGAGCAATTTTTCCATGGAAAGTGAATCCGCCGACTCATTTTTACTTGAATCGGCGGATTTCTCAATGGCTAATTGCTTTTCCTTACAGCCCACGCTCATGCAGAATAGCGCTATAATCACAACTATTTTATACTTCATCATTTTTATTGAGATTACCAGCCGGGATTTTGAGTCATGTCCGGTGTTTGTATTAATTGTTCGTTGGGAATGGGAAACAAATTATTTTTTGCTTCAAAAGGTAAGCCCAAAGCGGTCATTACCTCTTGTGCCCTTCCGGTTCTGATCAAATCAAACCAACGGTCATGCTCCATGGCGAGTTCCAATCTCCTTTCTAAAAAGATTGCATTTCTTAATGCTGTTTGATCTGTTGTGGTAATGTCACTTAGATTTACGCGAGCCCGCACTTTATTTAATGGCCCAAGTGCACCTGCAGACTGACCCAGTTCATTAAGCGCCTCGGCCTGAATGAGCAAAATTTCCGCGTAGCGCAATACTCGGATGTTTTTATCTGTATCCTCTTGTTCTGTATATGCAGAAGAATAGGCTTTCTCATTATATCTAGGATTTTCTACGCCATCGCTCACTTCTCTTCCGTCAAATAAAGTTTCCCCGGCAAAGATGATAGTCGCATCTCTCCTAATGGAATCACCGGCATTATTAAATGCGTTTTCTAAATCTTCAGAAGGCGTGTTAAAACCCCAACCCCAGCCACTGGGGCCGCGGGCGCCTTGAGTCACAGAGTATTGATTTACACCATGAGCAATAATTTCGCCACGGGCCTGAATTTCAAAAAGTGATTCTGGACCGTTTTCTCCTTGTACTCTCCAGATTGTTTTATAATCAGGTTCCAGACTATACAGACCAGAAGAAATCACGGTATTCGCCATATCTGCCGCTTCCTGCCATTTTTCCTGATAAAGATATACCTTGGAGAGAAGGCCCTGTGCTGCCCCTTTTGTAGCGCGGCCTAGATCTTGAGAACTGTACTCACTTTTAAGCGGTAAAGCGGAAGCTGCATCTTGCAGATCCTGTTCAATATATGCATAAACTTCTGTCGCGGGTACACGGGCAATAAGATCTATACTCTGGATGGGAACATCACCAAAAGAGCGAACCAACCAAAAATAATTGAGCGCCCGTAAAAATTTAGCTTCTCCAATTAATCTTGCTCTCAGATCTTCATTGATGTTTTCAAAACTTTCTGTGAATTCAATGGCTTGAGACGCGCGCCCGATGGTTTTGTACCACTGCGTCCACATATCGCGAATAGATGGAGAAGAAGTAGTATAGGTAAGGCCATCCAGCAGATTTTTATCAGTACCGGTATCTGTAGGAGCGCTTCCTTTATCTGCATTATCAGATATTATTTCGGTAATGCCCAGATAGGCAAAACCATAATCAAAGGTAGTATGCATCCCATAAACACCAGTAACGAAATCCTGCGGTGTAAAATTCTGACCGCCTTCTGAAGCAATGGGATCTACTACTTCTACCTCTTCGACAAATTCATCGCAAGAGACAACCAGCATTCCCAAAAACAGGCTGTAAAAACCTAATTTAATTATAGTGTTCATCGTTTTATTTTTAAATATTATAACTGAAAGTTGGCTCCAAAAAGGAATGTTCTTGTCGTAGGATATGCGGAGAGTTCAATACCTGTGGTTGCTGCGGGATTACCATCCTGATTTAATTCTGGCGTAAAGCCCGAATAGTTTGTAATGATAAATGGATTTTGCAGCGTCACATAGAAACGAGCCTTACTTATCATGGCAAAATCATTAAACGTGTAACCAACAGTTACGTTGTTCAATCTAAAATAATCACCATCTTCTAACCAGTATGTAGAAGCAAGCGCATCTCTGTTTGCTCCCGGTT
>JBBPYO010000475.1:0-6071 GCA_038199845.1 Flavobacteriales bacterium | reverse complement strand
GTTACTCACCCGTGCGCCACTCGTCATCTGGTGCAAGCACCAATGTTACCGTTCGACTTGCATGTGTTAGGCCTGCCGCTAGCGTTCATCCTGAGCCAGGATCAAACTCTTCATCGTAGTGTCTTATATACTATCCACGATCCAAGGGTGTGATGCCCGACCGGCGGCCGTGCCGCCGGTGCCCAGAATGGTCGTTCATGTCTTTCTTTTAATCCGCCCCTCCCCCTTAAGGAAGGGGCGCGTTGTCAATTCAATATTTCAATGAACTGGGCCTTACCGGCCCACTCTTGCAACATGCCGGGATGCGAACCCCTCGAACACCCTCTCGGCGAACATGTACTTCCTGATTCCGCCCCCACAGGCTTCCCTGTCTAAGCGGCTGCAAATATACAACCCTTTTTAGATACAAACCAAATAAAATTTGATTTATTTTTAAGTGCTGATCTACTTTCGATTTACCAAAAGTTGGAGGGTAAAGATAATACTCTTTTTTAAAATACAAAACATTTAAGTTTTATATTTAAAATCTGCTATATACTTATTAAGTATTAACAAATATGATTCTTGTCTGCCACCCCTATATTTATTCTAAAGAACGTTTCCCTCAAATGACTTCCTGTTTTCGGGAGCGCAAATGTACATGTATTGTATCAATCTGCAAGCGTTTTTTATTATTAATTCAAATATAAATTATCAGCTTTTGATTTTCAATACATTACTTTTAAAAATAAAGTAATTAATTTTAAAAAAACTGTTTTGTCACACCGCTCTAACTCTTATAGTAGCAACTTTAAGCAATATATAAAACAATCTTACGCATCGCAGGCTCTCTATTACCATAGACGCGATCAAAACTCACGACTGGATGTATGATATTTAAACAGATTTTCATTAAGCGCTAGATATTTGTTTAATTTATAAACCGCGTTAGGGATGGAACGGTCTGTTTGAGCTCTTTTTGACAGTAGGGAAGAACAGCGACTAGTGACAGCCCGACGCTTGTGGTAACGCCAGAAAGATTTATTTAAATAAGGACAGATCGATAAAACGATATTCTTTATACTATATGTATACTTCAAAAGCCCGGAATATTGGTCCAGTTTTATTTTATAATTATAAAAAGAGCTCATATAAAAAAACTCTGTAAACTAGTTAAGATTTATATGAAATAGACACCTACTTATAACCATACCATCTATTTTTGCATCGAAATTTATTCCTATGACCATCACACAATTGAAGTACGTCCTTGCTGTCGCCGAAAACAAAAATTTTACCAAGGCGGCGGAAAGAGTTTTTGTAACCCAACCTACATTGAGTATGCAAATTCAAAAACTTGAAGACGAACTTGATATTCTAATCTTTGACAGAGGAAAAAAACCCATTGAGCTCACAGAGGTGGGAAAAAAAATTGTGGATCAAGCCCGTAATATTGTTAATGAGGCTAATCGAATTGCTGACATAGTAGATCAACAAAAAGGATTCATCGGAGGGAATTTTAAATTAGGGGTTATACCAACCGTTATGCCTACTCTATTACCGATGTTCCTTAAAAGCTTTATTAAAAAATATCCGAAGATCAAACTGAAAATTGAGGAATTACCTACCGAAACGATTCTGGAAAAACTGGAAGAAGGTCATCTGGATGCTGCGATTGCCGCCACTCCTCTACATGTTGAACAAATTATAGAAAGACCGCTATATTATGAACCTTTTGTAGCATACATACCTGAAAATCACCGTTTATACAAAAAAACTGATCTAACAAGTGCAGATCTTGACCTTAACGATATGTTATTGCTTGAGGATGGCCATTGTTTTAGAGACGGTGTGATTAATTTATGCAAAGCCTATAAAAAAGAAGAAGATGATAATTTCTCTTTGGAAAGTGGAAGTTTTGAAACTCTAATCAAACTGGCCAATGAAGGGCTTGGTATGACGCTTCTCCCCTATCTTCATACTCTTGAACTTAAAGAAATAGAGAAAAAGTACCTCCATCATTTTCATAAACCGGCTCCCGCACGCGAGGTAAGCTTGCTCTATCGAAAAAGCGGACTGAAAATTCAAATAATAGAGGCACTTAGAACGACGATTGCAGGATTAATAAAAGGAGCTATCACGTTTCAAAATGTAGATATTATTAGCCCTCGTTTAGAAAAAAAAGACATATAAATTATAGTGTTTCTCAGCTGATGATCCTTTTGAAAGAATAATCCCATTTTTATATATAAGCGGAATTTTACAATATGCCTGCAAAGTGTCTTAAATTATAAACACCATGAACTTAGTTTTCCTGATCATTATAGGGTATGAAATTTTCTATTTATAAATTTAGTATCTATAATAAAATCATTTTGTAAGACCAATAAAAAAAAGTCGATTTAATTCTTGAATTTTTCAATTACATAATAAAGCCGATTTACAAAACTCTTACTAAGTAACCAAAAAAATATTCTTTAAGGATTCAAATACATAAGACTACTATTTAATTCTGGATTTGTCTTAGTCAAGTTGACAATCCATATACGAAGTTCCTCAATTTCGAAAGGTAGTAAACGTTTTACTGCCTTTTGCAGTTCTTTACAAAATAGTGAATAATCAAAACTTACCTTTTTAAGCACCGTTTTTGTGTACTCAAATATTGCTCTTGCCATATTTTCCAATTATTAAAATTAAAATTCAGGTTAAGTAGTTTTGATCAACAGCAAATTCTTTAGAATATAAATTTAAAAATTCAATTAAAAAATCAATGTTAAATATATGATTTTAACAGCAATAAAACTATCTTTTAAAAACGATTATCTCCATCCAATAAATTACCTAAACCACCCAAAATACTGCCTTCTCCCTTATCTTTTCCGCCCATTTTTGGGGCGGCCGCCCATACTCTTCCTGCCAACCTACTAAAAGGTAAAGACTGTATGTAAACAGTACCCGGGCCGGTAAGCGTCGCAAAAAATATTCCTTCACCACCAAAGATCGTGTTTTTGATTCCACCTATAAATTCTATATCATAATTGACGGTATGATCAAAACCTATGATACAACCGGTATCTACCTTTATTTTTTCGCCTATATTAAGCTCTCTCTTTAGAGTAGTGCCACCCGCGTGTACAAAGGCCATCCCGTCACCTTCAAGCCGCTGCATGATGAAACCTTCACCACCAAAAAAGCCTCGGCCCAATTTACGAGAGAATTCTATACCTATGCTTACTCCTTTCGCCGCACATAAAAAGGCATCTTTCTGGCAAATAAAACGACCACCACTCTTAGTTAAATCCAGCGCGATTATTTTACCTGGATAGGGCGCTGCAAAACACACTTTCTTTTTACCAACTATATCGTTATAGAAAACGGTCATAAACATGCTTTCACCAGTCAATAGTCTTTTACCCGCTCCAAAAATTTTACCTAATAAACTAGAATCATTTTTTGAACCGTCACCAAAAATGGTCTCCATCCGTATTCCATCTTCCATCATCATAAAAGTGCCCGCTTCTGCGATCACTCCTTCTTCAGGATCTAGCTCTATTTCCACATATTGCATTTCCTCGCCTAAAATCTGATAATCTATTTCGTGTGCCATCATATCTTAAATTTTTGCAATTGATCTATAAGTAGGTAACCTAGATGTCAATTTTGTTACAAAAAAAGCCGTTTTTTATCCATATTTTGCCGTTTTTGTTCTATTTTTTTTAAAGGCATTATTTTAATCGTAAAGATCATTAATATCGGTATGGGCGAGATCTACCATAAGTTGGGACATTTTAGCGCACACATCTTCAAAAAAGCGTTTCCCCTTTTCCTTCGAGGAAGCGTGGGGATTACCTACCCCAGTATCTTGCGTGATCTTTGACCACGGCCTTTCTGTCCATGCCCAATCTTCTGAAAAGGCCTTGATCTTATTCTTTTTTTCTGCGCCATCGCCCCATTCTTTTGCAGGAAGGACTAGTTCCGGTTTCAAATGTAAGATAAGGCTTGTTTCCATCTCATCTGCATGATCACCGGGATATTCAAAATATTCGGTTTTATTCATGGCCTTAAACCAATTGGTCACGCATAAAAACAATTCGGGATATTTCAAACCCAATTCCCGTACTATTGATTTCCAGTCGTTACCGCCGTGACTGTTCAAAATCATGAATTTTTTGATGCCTTGCCTATGTAAAACCTCCAGGATATCATTCAAAATAGCAGCCTGTGTGCTAGGGTTAAGATTAATATCCAGAAATATATCTGATTGTCCCGTATTTACGCCGAAAGGAATACCCGGCAATACCATGACTCTAGCTCCTTTTTCCCAAGCCATTCTTGCGGACTCTTCAGCAATTGCCTTTCCTTCGAAGTTATCTGTACCGTAGGGAAGGTGAAAGTTGTGCGCTTCTGTCGCTCCCCAGGGAAGAATCACCAGATCTACCTCAGCATTTTTAAGATGTTTCCAATTGGTTTCTTCTAGAATATATGGTCGTATCATAGGATTTATGGATATGTTATTGTGTTGATTAATGAATTTTGGATGAGTTTAAATTGGAATGAAGTAAATAGTTGAATCGTTTTTTTTATCATTCTCATTTTTCTCTTTTCACTCCTTTAACTTAACCGTCCATTCAAAATCAAAGATGCTCACAACTTCATTTTTATCATTAACGCCTTTTGATTGTAGCCAGAATGTTTGACCTTCACCTGTTTCTATAGTTTGATCAATTGCCGTAGCTATATTATTATCATCATAACAAGTAAATTCAATTTTTCCAGTGCCCTTTTTTACAAAAGAAGCCCGATTACTAATAACTAACATACTCATTTTTCTACCTCTTTTTTGAATTTCCTGCATCACTAAAACTCCAGTACTTAACTCAGCTGCCATACCTTGCACGGCCCAAAACATTGATTTGAACGGATTCTGGTTGATCCATTTATGTCTTACTGTGGTTTTGCATTCATTCTCCTCTATAATACTTACGCGTACTCCGCAAATCCAAGCGGATGGAAGTTTAAACAGAAGAAATTTATTGAGCTTTTTAGAAGAAAAAGACATATCGTAGTATATTTGAATAAATTAAGTCAGTGTTAATAATACAATAATTTTATGCATATCCGTTATCCGGATTAAAAGTAGCTTTTAGCAACATTGAACAACCTTCCATTCCAGTCCAGAAGGAAACAATCTGTCACAGAAAACGGCCAGAAATCTATAAAATTGGTCGAAAAATGGCATTATTTGGGTAATAAATGAAAATAGGAGACGAACAATGGCTATTAAATCTAAAAACCATTCAAAACCTATCCTGTTCAATTAAATAAAACTCTATTGATTTTCGATAAGGGTAATACTCTTATATGTCATTTAAGGATATTAGCAAGCAATCTATATTTAAAGATTATACAGCGCTAAGGCATTAAATATAACGACAATTGACCCTTTAAGTGATTTATCTAAAAAAAAATGAACGCAGTTTAATTGAGGTGTGATTTTAAAGATAACGGAATCTAAACTGTAAAGAATACTAAAAATCCTAAACCCCACTAAAAGCACTAAAACCACCATCTACAGGAATCACGGTACCAGTCACAAAAGTTGACCCATTACCTGAAAGCCAAATGGCAATCCCTTGCAATTCCTCGGGTTTTCCGAAACGTTTCATAGGTGTTTGTGTGGTGATCGTATTTCCTCTGGCAGTGAGCGAACCGTCTGGTTGCAGCAGCAGATCCCTGTTTTGATCGCCAACAAAAAATCCGGGGGCGATCGCATTTACGCGGATGCCATCGCCATATTTCTGCGCCATTTCCACCGCAAGCCACTTGGTGAAATTATCAACTCCCGCTTTTGCCACGGAATATCCCACCACACGGGTGATGGCACTTTGCGCGGCCATTGATGAAATGTTAATGATACTTCCGCTCTTATTATTGGACAGGATTTTTCCAAAGACAAAACTAGGTAAAACCGTGCCTTTTAAATTTAAGTCGGTTACCGCGCTAAAATCTTCTAGGGAAAGATCAAAAAAAGTCTGATCCGGTCCGATGGTCGCTCCTTTTCGGTTTCCACCGGCAGCATTGACCAGAATATC
>JBBPYO010000474.1:0-8083 GCA_038199845.1 Flavobacteriales bacterium | reverse complement strand
CAAACGGACAGGTTTATCAAGTGGGCGAATTTGCAAATGACGGTGTTGATGCCACTGGCAATCCGCTTATTGATACAGACGGTGACGGTATTCCAGATATTGCCGATGCTGATGTAGATGGTGATGGCACTTCTGAAAAGCCCGATGCAGATGGTGATGGTATTGCTGATTCTGCAGATCCTGACCAGAATCCCGGACCAGATGTAGATGGTAATGGTATTCTGGATAGCGTGGTTCCCCCCAATCAGGGCGGCGAGCCTCAATCACTTGTGGTTAAAATGCTGAAGAGCAATATAACCACCGTAGACGAGCCTATCTGGGATTTAATGATGAAAAATATCTACAGTCTGGGCGGTGGCCAATTAGAGCAAGATGGTTTCCGGCTTAATATTGTTTATACACAACCTTCACCTATTAATTATATAAGTGCTGCGGTCAATGGTCCTGCGCTTCCCAGTGATGTGGTAGATACGCCATTATTAAATGTTTTTAACCTGGACCGTTTGACGACTTTTGGTGATCCGCAAACAGGTGGTGACGGGTTTTTTGACTTTGTACCCGGCCTTACCGTAAACGCCCGAAACGGAAGCATCATTTTTACTTCCGTAGAACCATTTGGGGAATATCTCTTTAATAAACTGCGCAATGGGCCTGGCGAGGTTTACGATGATAACATGAACGGCGATGCCGAAATGGAAACCTATAATGGAAACCAGGCGCAATATGTTTATAAAACGCTTTATTCTTCCACAAAAACAGTGGCCCGGGATAATGCCGCAAAAAATAAATTTCAATTAAAAGGAAAATACAAATCCACGCAGGATGAAGGGATTCCCATAGGTGGTTTTAATGTACCGCAGGGTTCTGTTACCGTAACTGCGGGCGGGCGTGTGCTTCAGGAAGGACTTGATTATACGGTAGATTATCAACGTGGCAGGGTGATTATTCTGGACGAGGCACTTTTGGGTTCTAATATTCCCATTCAGGTTTCCACGGAAAATAATTCCCTTTTTGGTCAGCAGACTAAACGTTTTACCGGTTTGAATATAGAACATCAGTTCAGCGAGAATTTCTTGCTTGGTGGTACGTTGATCAATCTTAATGAACGTCCCATTACACAAAAGGCCACCTATAGTTATGAGCCTATTAATAATACTATTTTTGGGTTCAACGGTAGTTATTCTACTGAAGTTCCTTTTCTTACGCGTCTGGCAAATAAATTGCCTAACATAGATACAGATGTTCCTTCTAATGTTTCGGTGCGTGGTGAATTTGCTTATTTGCTGCCCGGCCAGCCTAAGGGAACCGACTTTAAAGGTGAGGCGACTTCGTATATAGATGACTTTGAAGCTGCCCAAACTTCCATAGATATCAGTTCGCCGTTGCAATGGTCCTTATCTTCCGTACCCGTTGGTTTTGGTGGAGAATTGATGAATAACCAGTTAGAATCGGGTTTTAGGCGGGCAAAATTGGCCTGGTACACTATAGATCCCATTTTCTACAATTCTAACCGGCCCAGCGGGATCAATGATTCAGACCTATCTAATTACGCCAGCAGGAGGGTGTTGCGTAACGAGATTTTTCCGCAGCAAGATATCGTGGCGGGAACTACATCTGCACTTTTTACCTTAGATCTTGCATATTATCCTTCTGAGCGCGGTGCTTATAATTATAGTAATGACGCCCAAGATGGGATCTTGGAAAATCCCGGTGAAAATTTCGGAGGAATTATGCGTTCTTTTACTTCCACAGATTTTGAACAATCTAATGTGGAGTTTGTTGAATTCTGGCTTATGGATCCCTTTATCTATCCTGAAAATGCCGGCAATCAGGGAGGTACGCTTACGCTGAATCTAGGTAATATCTCTGAAGATGTGCTTAAAGATGGCCGAAAACAGTATGAGAACGGACTACCACAAGATGCGGGTTTTGAGAACACGTCGGCTACGGTATTTGGTAAAGTTCCTGTAAGTCAAGCGCTTATTTATGCGTTTGATACGGAAGGTCAACAGCGTATCAATCAAGATGTGGGCTATGACGGCCTTACTGACGCCGAAGAACGTCAAATCTTTACCGGTTTTGCTAATCTAGAAGATCCCGCGGGCGATAATTATAAATATTTTCTTGTCGCTGAAGGTGGAATTTTAGAGCGCTACAAACAATATAATGGCCAAGAGGGCAACTCGCCAGTAGATGTGACTCAGACAGATCGAGGTTCGACCACTTTTCCAGACGTTGAAGATTTCAACCGTGATTATACCATGAATACGGTAGATAGTTATTATCAATATGACTTGAATATCAACCGCGAGACCTTAAATATAGATAACGAGTTTATTGTAGATGAGCGCAATGTTAAGGTGGAATTGCAGAATGGCACCATACAGGAAGTGCGCTGGTTGCAGTTTAAGGTACCTATTAATCAGCCATCAACTACCGTGGGTGGTATTTCAGATTTCAGATCCATTCGCTTTATGCGCATGTTTATGACCAATTTTCAGCAAAATACCGTTTTGCGTTTTGGTACGTTGGATCTGGTGCGTGGCGATTACCGTAGGTATCAGTTAACACTTGACCCGGATGAATCTGATCCTTTACAGGAGAATACACTTTTTGAGATTGCGACGGTCAGCATTCAGGAAAATGAAAACCGTGATCCTATTCCTTATGTATTGCCCCCGGGCGTCTACAGGGAGGAATTTCTAAACAATAACAACAGTATTCGCCAGAATGAACAGTCTTTATCGATGACCGTTTGTGATCTGGAAGCGCAGGATAGCAGGGCAGTTTACAAAAACTTCCGGCTTGATATGCGCCAATATAAAAAAATGGAAATGTTCCTTCATGCGGAATCGCGCCTCAACGAAGTTCCGCTTGCCAAAAATGAACTGGTGGCTTTTATTCGTATGGGAACTGACCTTACCGAAAATTTTTACCAGATTGAGCTTCCATTAAGTCCCACGGCTTTTGGTGCACGTGGCGAAGATCAGATCTGGCCCGAAGAAAACCGACTCACGGTACCTTTTGAATTATTACAGGATATTAAAGCCCAACTTTTTGGCGGGGGTATTAAGCTTACCGGTGATGATCTTATTTATTTTGATGAGAGCGGAAATCAAATTATCAATCCAGAAAACACACCGTATGAAAGCGGCGCCATTCGCGTGGGGATCAAGGGAAATCCCAGTTTTGGTGATGTGCGTACCATTATGCTCGGTCTTAAAAATGGCAATGGTAATGGCGGAAGAGACGTTTGCGGTGAAGTCTGGTTTAATGAACTGCGAATCTCAGATCTCAAAAATGAAGGCGGCTGGGCCGGAATTCTCAATTTAGATGCCAACGTAGCCGATTTTGCAACTGTTTCTGCCACAGGAAGACAAACAACAACAGGTTTTGGTGCTATTGAAGAAGGTCCAAATGCCCGTAGCCGGGAGGATATAAAATCGTATGATGTAGTTACCAATGTGAACCTGGGGCAGCTTTTACCAAAAGATTGGGGTATTAAAGTGCCTTTTAACTACGCTTCTGGTGCAGAAGTGGTGACTCCGCAATACGACCCGCTTCTTACTGATGTAGAACTTGACAATACCCTTGCTGCCGCAGTAAATTCTGCCGCTCGTGATAGTATTGAAGATGCCGCAATTGCCAAAACAAGACGCCAAAGTATTAATTTTATAGGTGTCCGAAAAGAGCGTACCGGAGATGCAAAACCACATGTTTATGATGTGGAAAACCTGACTTTTGCCTATAGCCACAACCAGGAGGATTATAAGGATTTTGAAATAGAGAAAGCCACAAATCAAAGCGTTCGTCTGGGGGCGACTTATAATTACAGTTTTACGCCAAAAGCAATTGAGCCTTTCAAGGAGAATGATTCTATACTCATGAGCAAATACTGGCGTCTGCTTAAAGATTTCAACTTCAATTATCTTCCGGCGAGTATAAGTTATAATACAAATATCAACCGGCAGTATAACCAGCAAAAATTCAGGGATGTTTATGTCTCTTTGGGAAATAATTCCATATTGCCCGAATTCTATCAGCGCAACTATGTTTTTGATAGACAGTTTACAATAAATTATCCAATTACTAAATCGTTCCGAGTCAATTTTGATCAGGGTCAGAATCGTATTGTACGCAATTATTTGTCTATGGATGGAAGTATAGATGATGGTGCCGGTGGCGTGTATGATGGTATTTTTGAGGTGGGAACGCCAGATCGTCATTATCAAACGTTACAGGCCAATTATGATGTTCCTTTTGAGAAAATACCTTTTTTGGAATTTATAAACGCAACCTATTCCTACACCGCAGATTTTGAATGGAACCGCGGTTCCCTGCAATTACAGACGCTTGATAATATTCCCAATCTTGGAAATACGGTAGAAAACGCTAATACGCATGCCATTAATGGTTCTTTCGATCTTGATAAACTTTATAAAAGTGTAGGACTAGAAAAGAAAAAATCAGGTCAAAATGTTGGAGTTTCCAAGCAGGCGAGAAGCCTTGCCGTACCCACGCTGGGCAATGCCCCAGAAAACGAAGAAAGTGAAACGCCTACTGATGAAAGTCCGGCGCGCTTAAGCGGAGCAGACAAAGCGAAAAATAGTGTAATAGGACTTTTGACGGGAATTAAACGTATACAGATTAATTATCAACAGAACAATGGTACTTATTTGCCGGGATATTTGCCGGGTGTAGGTTTTGTGGGAACGGTAAAGCCCACGACCGGATTTGTTTTTGGCGGTCAGTCTGAAGTGCGGGATTATGCGGCGAGAAAAGGCTGGTTAACACTCTATCAAGAATTTAATCAACAATATAGCGAAGTTGAGAATCGCCAGCTCGATATCCAGGTGCAGGCAGAATTTGTACCAGATCTTACCGTAGATGTCAATTTTAACCGCATTTATCAGGAAACGTACAATGAAAATTACCGCATAGATGTACAAAGTTTACAATACCAGAGCCTCACCGGTGTGACTAATGGTAACTTTAGTATTTCTACCTTGATGATTGGTTCGGCTTTTAGCCAAAGTTCGGCGGAGCTTTCTGAGACTTTTGATAAATTCAGGGAAAATCGCTTGGTCGTTGCAGATCGGCTTGCAGCACAATTTTATGGAGAAGGTAGCGAGATTCCACGTGACCAGAATGGTTATCCAGTAGGTTATGGCCAGACCAGTCAGGCTGTGCTCATCCCGGCATTTCTTTCTGCATATACTGTGGGCAATGCGGATAATGTAGATTTGGGCGCTTTCCGTAGCTTTCCGTTGCCCAACTGGAACATTCAATATACCGGTTTAATGAAAATTGACTGGTTTAAAAAACAATTCAAGCGCTTTTCCATTAATCACGGGTACCGGGCGGGATATACCATAAACCAGTTTACCACAGATTTAAAATACGATCGTAATTTAAATACGTCACCTGAGGATGCACAGTTCAACCAGTCTGGTAATTTCTTAACCCCCACCTTGTTTTCAAATATGAACCTGGTAGAACAGTTCTCACCTTTGGTTCGGATCGATTTTGAAATGCGCAACTCCCTTAAAGTTCTTACTGAAATACGGAGGGATCGTGCCATATCGTTAAGTTTTGACAATAACCTAATGACTGAAATTAAAGGGAATGAATATATTGTGGGATTGGGTTACAGGCTTAAAGACATTACATTTGCAACGCGTATAGGCGGTAAAAAAACAATATTAAAGAGCGACCTGAACATTAAAGCAGACGTTTCCCTGAGACAAAATGAAACGATAGTACGTTATTTGGATATTGATAATAACCAGACAACGGCCGGGCAGGATATTTACGGAGTTTCTCTCAAGGCAGATTATGCGCTGAGTAAGAACCTTACCGCCATATTTTATTATGACCATTCCTTTGCGACTTATGCTATTTCTACAGCATTCCCGCAAACAACGATTCGTTCTGGGCTTACCCTGCGATATAACTTTGGGAATTAAAGCATATAATTGTTGGTTTTTAGACCGAAAACACCCAATTTTGAGTCGTTTTTAAGGCAAATAGTCCAATTTTTTAATAGAAATAATAAAAAGAAAATGAACTTACCAGAAGATTTAAAGTACACTAAAGATCATGAATGGATCCGCATAGAAGGAGACACAGCCACCGTGGGGATCACAGATTTTGCCCAGGGAGAACTTGGTGATATCGTATATGTAGAAGTAGAAACCGAAGGCGAAACCTTAGAACGGGAAGCCGTTTTTGGAACTGTGGAAGCGGTAAAGACGGTATCAGATCTATTTTTGCCACTCAGCGGAGAGATAACTGCATTTAATGACAAGCTTGAGGCAACTCCAGAAGTTGTAAACCAGGATCCCTACGGAGAGGGATGGATCATTAAAATGAAAATTGAGGATAAAGAGCAAATTAAAGACCTACTCGATGCTCAAGCTTATGGCAGTGTCATCAACGCGTAAACTGCTGTTGGTAGGAGTACTTGCTTACACTTTGGCCTTGGGGATAGGGTCGTTGATACATATGCCAGTCGTACTGGTAGAGGCTCCGCGGAACAGTGATAAGATCTTACATGCGACCGCTTATTTTTTCTTTTGTTTATTTTGGTTCCTTTATCTTTATTTAACCGGCATGCGCGAACGAAAATTTAAAACGATATTAATCATTGCGGTGGGGTGGAGTTTGTTTTTTGGTATGGTAATTGAAATATTACAATTGGAATTCACCACCTATAGGACGGGAGATTTTTTAGACATGCTCGCCAATACGACCGGAGTGGTTTTGGCAGTTTTTGTTTTGAACATTTCAAAATCTTGGGTAAATAATATAAAAGAAAAATTTTAATTTCGAATTGCAGCAATTTTTACTTAAATTAGCAATCCTTAACAATCAAAACAAGTATGAAACCTAAAAAGAACCCGAAAAAAGATCTTAGCAGAAGGAGTGTACTCTTCTTTCAATTAGGTCTTATTCTTATACTCGGCGTATCGTATGCGGCAATCGAGTGGAAGACTTACGACAAAGAAGCCATAGACATTGGCCAGCTCAATGTAGATGACGTTCTCGAAGAAGATGTGCCAATTACAGAATTGAACGCACCGCCACCACCGCCACCACCGCCACCACCACCACCAGCACCGGAGGTAATTGAGGTAGTAGAAGATGAGGCGGAAATTGAAGAAACCGTAATCCAGTCTACCGAAACTACGCAAGAAGAAAAAGTTGAGGTTAAAGATGTGAGCTACGAAGAGCCAGAAGAAGAAATTGCTGATGTACCGTTTGCAGTTATTGAAAACGTACCTGTATTTCCAGGTTGTGAAGGTGAAAAGAACAATGACGCCAAAAAAGCGTGTATGTCTTCAAAAATCACTGAATTTGTACAGAAAAAGTTCAATACGGAATTAGGTAGTGAGCTTGGTCTAAGTGGTATTAACAAGGTTTATGTTCAGTTTAAGATCAATAAGCAAGGTGTCGTCGAATTCATGGGTGCACGTGGTCCTCACCCTCGTTTAGAGCAAGAGGCAGAGCGCGTAACCAAAATGCTTCCTAAAATGACTCCAGGTATGCAAAGAGGTAAACCAGTAGGTGTACTTTATGCATTGCCTATTGTATTCCAAATACAGGACTAATTTATATTTTTATAAAATTTCAAAATCCCGTCCACTTTTGTGAGACGGGATTTTTTTTGGCAGGCATGTTGTAAATAATTTAACATCTTAACGTTTAAATTATTACTTATGAAAAATTCAATACAAGGCACTTCGGTCAGAACCAAAGTCGTACAACAAGCAAGCATGGTGCAAACTTACAAAAAAACAGCACCTTTTATTTTCAGGTAGGGCTTATCATTGCCTTACTGTTATCTATTTTTATAATAGAATACAAATCATCGCGTACAGATATAAGGGAAGATACGTTAGAAGTCGATGCACGCGATTTTAAACATTGGAATGAGAATTTTCGTCAAGAAATAAAAGAGGAGCAACCCGTTAAAAGGATAGAGCAAGTTTCTAAATTACTTCCTCCTGAAGTAATTCCCAATGATACCAAGAGAGTTGAAATAGAAGATCTTGTTCCTGTGGAGTCAACTTCACCTAACGTT
>JBBPYO010000473.1:0-4385 GCA_038199845.1 Flavobacteriales bacterium | reverse complement strand
TTCAGAATTTCCTACGCGCATATTAAAGTCGCTGCGGTCTAGATTTCTAAAACCCAGTTCTGTTTCGGTATTGTCATAATTCAATATTCCCTGTAAATCAGAAAGTGAATTGGCACCATTTACATTTGCCAGAACATCTGCCGGCAAACCTGCCGACTGTGCAAATCCTTGAATTGCATCTATATCGGTCTGTAAATTCAAAAGATCAAAACCGGCATTATCCGCCACACGTTCTACGGAATTATAACCAGTAAAAATCTTACCTCCAAAGGAACGCATTCTATTGGTCGCGCCCCTAAAATTGAAGTTACCGGTAAAGTTTACAAAACCTCCATTATCACCAATGGGCAGGCCATAATTGGCGCCTATATTTATTTTTTCACCATCTATTGCATCATCATAATTTTCACTGGTAAAGTTGGCTCCAGTGGTCACATCTAATGAAAGTTCATTGGTATTTCTTTTAAGCACAATATTGATCACACCTGCGATCGCATCAGATCCGTACTGTGCAGCGGCGCCATCACGCAAGATTTCAATACGGTCAATAGCGTTTGTAGGTATTGCCGAAAGGTCTGTACCTACAGATCCACGGCCAAAAGTGCCATTTGTATTTACCAATGCCGTTTTGTGCCTTCTTTTACCATTAATTAAAACAAGCACTTGATCTGGCCCCAAACCACGCAAAGATGCGGGTGCAATGTGATCTGTACCATCAGAAATTGTCTGTGGGTTAGAGGAAAAAGAGGGTGCTGCATAATTAAGAATTTCGGTCACGGTGATCTGCGGCGAACTTTCAGCAATTTCCGAAACGCTGATCACATCTACGGGAACGGCAGAATTGATTGCAGTTCTGCTCGGGTTCCGTGTACCTATAAGCACAATCTGATCAAGGGCAACCCCAGAGGTCATGGTTACATTGAGAATTTTGCCGGTTACCCGCAATGTTTGCGTTTCATAGCCCACGAAAGAAAAAACAAGATTTGCTCCCTGGGTCACTTCAATGGAATAATTCCCATCGAAGTCGGTTATCGTTCCTTTACTGGTTCCGCTCACCTGCACCGAAACCCCGGGCAGTGGCGTAGCTTGGTCGTCAATGACAGTTCCAGAAACCTGATCCTGCTGGGCAAAGCAAGTAAAAATCAGAAGACAAGAAAAAGCCATTGTTAGTATGTAGTTTTTTTTCATAGTAAGAATTTTTAATTGTTTGAAGTTAATGAATACTTAAAAGTACGTTATAATCTAAGGAATTACCTCTTTCATTGAAGTATATTTATAAATAGAGAGCATTACGTATACTATAATCATGAAGTGTATTGTTTACATGAATTTATAATAATTCAGAAAAAATCTATAATTTCTTTTCTCCATCTATACTATTAGAATGACTTTTTTACGCATTAAAAAAGCGGCAAAATGCCGCTTTTTTCAACCGATTAATACCTAAAAACTCCTATTTTTCAAAGATTTTGAGCGTTTTTATAATGATTGAAACACAATCTTCCAGCTGTTCTTCATCCATCACCAATGGCGGAGCAAACCGAATTATATTTCCATGCGTAGGTTTTGCCAACAGTCCATTTTCCTTAAGTGCCATACAAATATCCCAGGCAGTAGAGCTATCCTCACTGTCATTTATCACGATGGCATTAAGCAAACCGCGGCCGCGTACCAGATTCACAAGATTGCTGTCCTTTATATATACATTCAATTTTTTCCGGAACAAATCACCTAATTTTCGGGCATTTTGAGCCAATTTTTCGTCTTTTACAACCTCCAGAGCGGCCATGGCAACAGCGCCAGCAATCGGATTTCCACCAAATGTAGAACCGTGCTGTCCCGGTTTAATCACGTTCATAACCGCATCATCTGCAAGTACCGCAGAAACTGGATACGCACCGCCAGATAACGCTTTGCCCAATATCAAGATGTCTGGTCTTGAATACGTGCTCTGGCGCTCACAATGGCCTTCGCAGGTACACTTTCCGCAAACAGCGAGCAACGCACCCGTACGCGCAATACCGGTCTGGATCTCATCTGCCATAAAAAGTACATTATGGGCATTGCATAATTCTTTGACCTTGGCCATATAATCATCAGCTGGCGTATAAACACCGGCTTCCCCTTGAATGGGTTCTACCAGAAAACCTGCGATGTTATTGTTTTCAATAAACGCGCGCTCAAGCGCACCGATATCATCGTACGGTATTTTTATAAAACCAGGTGTATAGGGACCAAAATTATTGCGGGCCTCTTCATCATTGGAGAAGGAAATAATGGTCGTGGTTCGCCCGTGAAAGTTGTTTTCACAAACAATAATCTGTGCATCCTGCTCCTTGACCCCTTTTTTCTCATATGCCCATTTACGCGCTATTTTTATTGCCGTTTCCACCGCTTCTGCACCGGTATTCATGGGCAGCAGTTTGTCAAAATCAAAATATTCGGTAGCATATCTTTCGTAAGGGCCCAGAATGTCATTATGAAAAGCACGGGAAGTAAGTGTCAATGTTTCGGCTTGTTTACTCATGGCACTCACGATTCTGGGATGGCAATGCCCCTGATTTACTGCGGAATAAGCCGATAGAAAATCGTAATACTGTTTCCCCTCTATATCCCATACATGCACGCCTTTTCCTCTATTGAGCACAACCGGCAACGGGTGGTAATTATGGGCGCCATGTGCATCTTCGAGTGCGATGGCATTTTCTGAAGTTAGTTGTTCTTTGGTGTTCATTCCTGTAATTCTTATAAGATAAAATAACGCAGTGATTCCTTCTTAACCCGAAAAGTACCGGATTTTAATGGGAGAGAAATCATCCCGTTATTGTTGCAAATTACTGAATTTTCAGCGGACTTTAAAAAGTTCGCGCCTTCATTATCCCCTTAATTATGCTATTTTTGCGGCGTGGGAAGAAAAAAAACAAATAGAATCGTTATAGAAAAAGTGAAAGTCACGGGCGCCGGAGCTAAAGGAAAAGCTATTGGCAAAGCTCCAGATGGCCGTGTGGTATTTATCACAAATGCGGTGCCAGGTGATGTGGTAGATGTACAAACTACAAAAAAGCGCAAATCCTACTTTGAAGGAAATGCAATCACCTTGCACGAAGCATCGCCGAAGCGTGTTGAACCGCCCTGCCAGCATTTTAAACACTGCGGGGGCTGCAAATGGCAGAATATGGGCTACTCGTTTCAGTTGGAATATAAAGAAGACGAGGTTGTCAATAACCTAAAAAGACTCGGGAAAATCGAACTTCCCGAAGTTACTCCCATTGCTGGCAGCGCAGACCATTATTTCTACCGCAACAAAATGGAATTCTCTTTTAGCGATAGTAAATGGTTGACGCCAAACCAGATCAACAGTGATGTGGTTATTGAAAACCGCAACGCGCTGGGTTTTCATATTGCCGGGATGTGGGACAAAATTCTGGATATTGAAAAATGTCATCTGCAGCGCGATCCCAGCAATGCCATTCGCAATGGGATCAGAGATTTTGCCACCGCAAATGAACTGCCTTTTTTTAACCCACGTTTTCAGGAAGGTCTATTGCGTACCTTGATGATCCGTACGAGTTCTAACGGCGAACTAATGGTTTTGGTTCAGTTTTATGAAGATCATGAAGAACAACGCGAACTGGTGATGAATTACCTGAAAGAAACGTTTCCCGAGATTACTTCACTGCTTTACGTCATCAATAATAAGGGCAACGATACAATCTATGATCAAGAAGTCATATGTTATTCTGGTCGGGATCATATTTTTGAGGAAATGGAAGGGCTGAAGTTTAAAATCAACGCCAAATCCTTTTATCAAACCAATTCTGAACAAGCATACGAACTGTATAAAATCACCCGTGATTTTGCCGATTTAAAGGGAAATGAGATCGTTTATGACCTGTATACGGGAACGGGAACAATTGCCCAATTTATTTCCGCGAAGGCGAAAAAAGTTGTTGGCATAGAATCTGTACCTGATGCCATTATAGCGGCCAAAGAAAATGCGCAATTAAATGGTATTGAAAACGTTTTCTTTCATGTGGGAGATATGAAAAATGTGTTCACGCAGGAGTTTGTTACAAAAAATGGCAAACCTGATGTGATCATCACAGACCCACCACGTGACGGGATGCACAAGGATGTAGTGGCGCAGCTCTTAAAAATCGGTGCACCGCGCATTGTTTATGTAAGTTGTAACAGCGCGACGCAAGCGCGTGATCTAGGGCTACTAGATGAAATGTATAAAGTTGAAAAGTTTCAGCCGGTAGATATGTTTCCGCAGACCCATCACGTTGAAAATGTTGTGCTGCTTACAAAAAGGAATTCCATAGCTTAACGGATTATGCTGAAAAAATATATTTTTGGTTGTCTTTTCTTCCTGCTTGCGCTCA
>JBBPYO010000472.1:0-9667 GCA_038199845.1 Flavobacteriales bacterium | reverse complement strand
TGGGGAATGTGACAGATAAGTTTCAGGAGTCATTCTTTGAAGCGCTTAAGCAAAAAGCAATTGAGAATTATGACCGCGCCATTGATGCATTGGATATTTGTATCTCCCTTCAGCCCAAAGAAGCCATTCTCTATTTTGAAAAAGGAAAGAATATGGCACTTTCGGGCGATACAGAAGGCGCGGAGGTCAATTATCTCAAAGCGTTGCAGCTACGGCCAAAACAGCGCGATATCATGGAGAGCCTTTATGAGGTGTATTATGCAAAGCAAGACTTTAATAAGGCCATAAATCTGGTAAAACAGCTCATAGAGTTTGACCTACAGTACAAAGAAGATCTAGCTAGAATTTACATCCGCACAAAAGAATTTGACAAGGCGCTAGCGTTACTTGATGCGCTTGATCGCGAACTGGGTAAGGACACCTACCGGGATCAGATGCGGCGGCAGGCGTACGCACTGAGCGGTGGCGATCTTGAAGAGCAGGCCATTGCAGAACGCATTAAAGCAAATCCCGATGCAGAACAGAATTACCTGAACCTAATTTATGTATTTAGCGAGCAGGGAGAAACACAAAAAGCATACGAAACAGCACAAAAACTGCTTGAAATCAATCCAAAATCTGACGCAGCGCAGCTCGCACTTTATAAATTCAATCTGGATAAAGGCAATATAGAAGAAGCTGTGCGTTCTATGGATAAAGTACTCAGAAGCACTTCTATTGAAGTAAAAGCAAAACATAGTGTGCTCAATGATTTTCTGCTCTTTGTGGAAGAACATCCAGAATTTGAAAACCAACTTGAACAGGCTATCGCCCTTTTCAGCGAAAAAGAAAAAATAGATGTCAATCAAGAATTGGCCGGGTATTATTTAAAAAACGATGATAAGGAAAAAGCACTCAATTATTACTTGAATGCATATCAAAACGAGCCCGAAGATTTTAATGTGATCAAAAACCTGATGATCCTTCAGCTGGAAGTACAAAAGTTTCAAGAAGCTGTAAAACTCGCTCAGGAAGGCCACGACCTGTATCCCAGTCAGCCGATTTTTTACCTTATTTCTGGCGTGGCCAATAATAATCTTGAAAATTATACTGCAGCCATTCAAGATCTGGAAATGGGCATAGATTATGTGATTGAAGATCCCACGATGAAGAGCGATTTCTATACGCAGCTGGGCGTTGCCTATGAAAAATCTGGAAATCCCTCAAAAGCTGCGGAATATAAAAAACGCGCTACCCAATTGTTGCAATAAATTTTATGAAATATACTTTTTCCATTCTTTTCTGCCTTGTTTTATTGCTTAGCGGTTGTAAATCCCGAAAGACCGCCACGCCTGAAGATTTAGCTTCAGCGAAAATAATAGAATCGCATTATGATACCCATTTTGATTTTGAGACGCTTGCCGCTAAACTAAAAGTTCGTTATAAAGATGAACACACCTCGCAGGGTGTAAGCGTGAGCCTGCGCATGGAAAAAGATAAAACGATCTGGATGAGCGCTTCCATTTTAGGAATTTCACTGGCCAAGGCCAAAATCACACCAGATCATGTGCAATATTACGAGAAGATAGACGGCACCTACTTTGACGGTGATTTTAAATTGCTCAGTGATCTGCTGGGTACGGAGCTTGATTTTGAACAAGTACAGGCATTATTACTGGGGCAACCCCTTTTTGACCTGACCAAAGGCGGTTATAGTGCAATTGCTGGTCAACAGAATTATCTTATCGTACCAAAAAAGCAGCGCGATCTGTTCAACTTGTTTTTTTACCTCGATGCGCAGCGTTTTACAATGCAACAACAGCGTCTGGAGCAAAAAGATAGGGACAGGGAACTTACGGTTTCTTACGGCGATTATCAGGCTCAAGAAGTGGGAATATTGCCCGAAAAGGTTTCAGTACGCGCTAAAGAAAACGATAAAATAACCGAAATAGATCTGGAATACCGCAATGTAGAAGTGAATAAAGAAGTTAGTTTTCCTTTTGAAATTCCTAGCGGTTATAAAGAAATTGAGCTTTGAACCGATTTTTTTGCATTTTAAAACCCGTTTTTCTACTCGCATTCCTAATTTTCGGAATGCAATCCCTTTCGGCGCAGACCGAAAAACAAAAGGAACTGGAACGTGAACGTCAGGAGCTGCTCCAACAGATCTCCCAGATCAATAAACTTCGCCAGACCAACAAACGGAAAGAGGTCAATGTGCTCAATCAAGTAGAAGACCTGGCTCAGAAAATTGAAGCGCGCGAAGATCTGATACGAGTCACTAATAGACAGGCTGACTTACTTACGGGAGAAATCAACAAAAACCTTAGGAAAATCTCGGTATTGCGCGACGAATTGGAGACGCTCAAAAAGGAGTATGCCGAACTCATTAGAAAATCCTATAAAAGTAAAAGCAGCCAGAGCCGTATTATGTTCTTGCTTTCTTCAAAAAGCTTTACACAGGCGTATAAAAGGGTGCAATATCTTAAACAGTATAATAACTACCGCCGCAAACAAGGAGAACTGATCCAGGAACGCGCCGCGCTCTTGCAGGAAACCAATCGCCAATTAACCGGTCAAAAAGCCGAAAAAGAGCAACTTATTGCCGAAAATAAAAAAGAACAGGCAAAGCTTAAAGAAGAGAAAAAGCAACAGGACGGCCTGATGGCAACGATCAAGAAAAAAGAAAGTACCTACGCCACCCAAATCAATAATAAACAACGCGCCGCAAATCGTATTGATAAAGAAATAGACCGAATTATACGGGAAGCTATAGCTGCATCTAATAAAAAGGCGGGCATTACTACGGAAACCGCTGGCAGTAGCACCACTTTTGCTCTTACACCAGAAGCACGCGCGCTGGCCAATGATTTTGTTTCTAACAAAGGTAAACTACCATGGCCGGTGGAATCTGGCAGGGTCTATAAAAAATTTGGTACTTCACGCCACCCTACCTTAACTAATATCACTACCTATAACAGTGGTGTAGAAATAGAAACCGATCCCGGGAGTCTGGCCCGCGCAGCGTTTAAAGGAGTTGTTTTTAAGATCCAAAGCCTTCCCGGAGCCAACTTTGCCGTTTATGTACGCCACGGAAATTATATCACCGTGTATCAAAATCTCATTGACCTTCAAGTAAGCGTAAATCAAGAAATTGGGGTAAAACAAGCAATAGGTGCAGTGGCCAAAGATACTTTTACCGGAAAGACGATTCTTAAGTTTGTGATTTATAAAGATAGTGAGCGTCAAAACCCTGCGGATTGGATTAATAGCATGTGAAACTGCCGAGAAATCTTTAAACTAAATATACGCAGGCATTTGTTATTTTTCAAGTCTTTATAAAAATTTGAATAGGCTACGAACTGTATGGTGTTTTGCAGTAGTATGATGTCTGGGTAAACTTATAATTAACTAGACCGTTAAATTAAAGATATCTCTTTTAAAACCATTGGGAAAAGTACACTCTACGGCTTCAGTACTTTAATAATTGGATTTTTCCATTTTACTTATTTAGCATCGAAAGTGGTTCCTATACTTCAAATAGAAAAGCTTCCCTCTGAGAATTGCTGTGTGTGTCGATAATATAACTAACAATAAATCTGTCATTTATCATAAGTAAAAGAATATTCTAGCATTTGAATGCAATGGTATCAATTTGTGAAATCAGAAAATAAGATCTCGTTTATAAAGATTCACAAAAGGTTTTTTGTTAAATTCGGATTCTATCGAACAATACTGATTCTAAACTTACTGAGCATAAAGAAAATTAAATGACACCAACCAAATACGAAGCGACAGTTCTATTTTCAACTCATAATGGTGAAAAAGTTTTGCAAAAAACGTTGGACGGCTATTTAAAACAAGCTATTGACGAAAAAATATGGCAACTAATAATTATTGATAATGCCAGCAATGATTCTACTTCAGAAATTTTAGAAAGTTTTGAAAAAAAATTACCACTCGTTCTACTAAAGCATAATGTTCCAGGGAAAAACAAAGCTCTTAACGCTGCAATTGAACATATAAAAAGCGATTTTGTAATTATCACTGATGATGACGCAATTCCTGAGAAAGATTTTCTTCGGAACTGGATTAAGATTAAAAATGAGAAAAAAGGTTATGATCTTTTTGGGGGTAATATCACTCCTCTTTTCCCTGAAAATAATCTACCGCCCAGTTGGATGCATGAAAATAAATTTCATTGGGAGGAAATTCATGCAATAAGAAATTTGACTTCAAAGCCAATTGAAGCCAAAGAAATTTTTGGTCCTAATATGGCGGTGAGAAAATCAATTTTTGATAAAGGTATTCTGTTTAACGAAGACATCGGGCCAAACGGATCCAATCAAAATTATCCCATGGGAAGTGAAACTGAATTTTGTAAGCGTGCTGAATTAAATGGCCATAAAGCTTTTTTTAATGCTAAATCTAAAGTAATGCACATTATAAGAGATCATCAGGTCAAACCTGAATTTTGGTTCTCGCGTGCTTACAAGCATGGACTTGGATTTGGAATGCAAGAAAAATTAAAAAGTGATGTGCCCTATTCTTTGATAAAGAAAATACATATAACCTTAAAAGGGGTATATAAAACAACAAAACATAAAACAAACTCACTTTTCTATTTTTCGAATCAATTAAAAAGAAATCAGGAAATTTGGCAGTATAACTGGGAAAAAGGTTACTTAATTGGTCTTTTAAAATGAGTTGAAATTGTGCCGTAACCATCTCTCAACCACTTCAAAATATTCTTAGGTAGTATGATTCGGAAATATTTTTTGAATTTCGATTTAGACATTCAGAAAATACAATTTTCAGGATGGGATCCAATAATGGGATTACTCCTTTTCCAAACTTTGTCCTTCTGATTAATCCATTCTCATAAAGTAGACGCTGAAAATACTTTTCTTTTCTCTCGAGAATTTAGAGAATTATTTTTCGATGAAATTTGGTTTCTGATTCTTTCCTAAAAACCCCCTCATCTTAATTCGTATCTTCGTATTTTAAAAGACGTATGCGCTGGAGCCTAAAACCCCTTCCCGAAAAACAAACAATCAAAACCCTTTCCAGCGAACTGGGTGTTCCCAAAATCATTGCACAATTACTTGTGCAGCGCGGCGTGGATACATTTGTAAAGGCAAAAAAATTCTTCCGCCCCTCACTTGATGATCTGCACGATCCCTTTTTAATGAAAGACATGGATCTTGCCGTAAACCGCATCGAAAACGCGATTGAAAACGGTGAAAACATACTTGTTTACGGCGATTATGACGTAGATGGCACAACCAGCGTGGCCTTGATGGCCAGTTATTTGCAAAGCCTTTATCCAAATGTGGCGACCTATATTCCCGACCGTTACGGCGAAGGTTATGGTGTTTCTTTCCAAGGTATCGATTTTGCCCATGACAATGGCATTACGCTTATTATTGCGCTGGATTGCGGTATAAAAGCAATCGATAAAGTAGACTATGCAAACCAAAAAGGCATTGATTTTATTATTTGTGATCACCACCGTCCCGGTAAAAACATTCCTAAAGCGGTGGCGGTTCTCGACCCAAAACGCCCCGATTGTAATTATCCTTTTGACGAACTTTGTGGTTGTGGCGTAGGTTTTAAACTTGTGCAGGCGCTCGCCTCGCGTCAAGGTCAAACCTTGGAAGATCTTTGTGTTTATCTTGATTTGGTTGCTACGGCAATTGGCGCAGATATTGTGCCCATTACAGGCGAAAACCGGGTCCTCGCACATTTTGGACTGCATATAATCAATACCGCTCCACGCGTGGGCATTAAAGCACTTATGCAGAATATCAAAAAAAAGACACTCACCATCACCGATGTCGTCTTTGTTATCGCCCCGCGTATTAACGCGGCAGGACGTATAAAACACGGTCTGCATGCGGTGCATTTACTTCAGGAAACAGATCCCGAGATCGCTCAGAAAATGGCTGCGGAAATCGAAACGTTCAACACAGAACGCAAAGAGCTAGACCGAGAAATCACCGAACAGGCGCTGACTCAAATCCTCGATAATCAAGAGGAAAAGCGTAAGACCACGGTAGTTTTTCATGAAGATTGGCATAAAGGCGTGATAGGCATCGTGGCTTCGCGCCTCACTGAAACCTACTATCGCCCGACTTTGGTATTTACAAAAAGTGGCGAAAAACTGGCCGCAAGCGCGCGTTCTGTAAAAGGTTTTGATGTTTACGAAGCGCTGGAAGGTTGCGCGGAGCATATAGAGCAATTTGGTGGACATAAATATGCCGCCGGACTTACTTTACACGAAGCTGATTATGAAAATTTCAAGCAGAAATTTGAACAAATAGTCACAGAAAGTATTGATGAGCGTCTTTTGGTGCCCGAAATAAGTGTGGATGCCGAAATAGAGCTCGCAGACATAACACCAAAGTTCTACCGAATTCTAAAGCAATTTGCGCCTTTTGGACCGCAAAACATGACCCCCGTTTTTATGAGTCGTGATCTTAAGGATACCGGATATGGAAAATGCGTGGGTGGTGACGACAAACACATTAAATGTACTGTCACCCAGCACGGTCTTCCCGGCGAACACAACGGAAATCCAATAGGCGCCATTGGATTCAATCTGGGTGAAAAATGCGATCTGATCACCAATCAAAAACCATTTAGTGCCTGCTATTCCTTAGACGTTAATGAATGGAATGGAAATGTTTCCCTCCAATTGAAATTACGGGATATTCAATAAACCGACTTCAAAAATCACCCTATTTCAGTCATTTATTGACCAAAATAAGGTGATTTTTAGCTTGATTACGGAAACATATCGTGTTTACGTTCCAATTTGAAATGTTTCTAAGGATCAGCCTGAAACAAGTACAGGTTGATTATGAAAATTAGAATACACTAGGAATATTTAGATCTCAAGTTATTTTATTTTACGTCCAAAATTTCGCCTAAAAATGATATTCGAACAGCGAATAGGTCTTGCAACTCGTTAGCTTTTGATGTGATTTTGAAATTAATTCGGATGACGTTATATGAGGATATACGATTATTCCAATTCTAAAAGTGAATAAACCGGTAAGTGATCTGATGGATATTTAAGATCTTTTGAATCGCTGAGAATAGCGTATTTAAGAACTTCCAATCCGTTCTTGGACACAAAAATATGATCGATCCTTTTGATCACTGGCTCATCAAAATGAAAACCATTAAATGTTCCTTTTGGACCAAAAGCGCCAGTTTTTGAAACTTCGTAAGCGTCATTCATTTCTTTTTTAAAGGTTGCGATCACTTCATTATCAGGTTCCACATTGAGATCGCCCATGACCACAACCGGATAATTTTCGGTATTTAACTCCTTAATTTTATCAAGTATGAGTTGGGCGCTATTTACACGCGCCTTTTGACCTATATGATCGAAATGGGTATTAAACACCCATATTTTCTTATCTCCGTTCTTTAAACTGAACAAGCCATACGTACAAACCCGCGGCAGCGCAGCATCCCAGCCTGTAGATATTTTCTCGGGCGTTTCGGAAAGCCAGAACATACCGCTTTCTTCAAGGTCAAATTTTTCAGTTTTGAAAAACAATGCAGAAAATTCACCTTTGTTTTTACCTTCACGACCTTCACCAAGCGCCATATAGTCAGAGAACTGTTTCCGTAGGAAATCCATTTGCTCTGGTAGGGCTTCCTGCACGCCAAAAAAATCAGGATCGTAAAATTTAATCTGCGACGCCAGATATTCCTTGCGCAATGGCCAGGCATTTTCACCGTCAGCATCGGTATTCATACGGATATTGTAGGTTATTGCGGTCACTTCTTGTGCTTGTGTGCCGGTCAGTATAAAAACAAAGAGTAATGCCGCAAATACGTTCTTCATGAGATAATAAATTTTAGATCTTTAAAAGTATTCAAAATTTGGAGAATCTGCATTAAGCCAGTGTTAAACTCGGTTTTTGAATGCAAAAAGTGCTTTTGAACGGAAAGATGATCTTTTCGGTATTAAAATCAAATAACTTTTAAAATAGCAATAAAAAGTATTCCGCAGTATAAATGGTCATTATGCAGCAAATACCGATGATGGCCAGATTAATTCCTACCCGTGCCAGCCAAATCTGATAGGAAAAGTTATGTCTAAGCGCTTTAGTTATTAATACAGCGAGCCCCATAAATAAAAACCAAACCGAAAAGAATAGTGATAACTCACCACGATAAAGCGTGGTCACCATATCGTGAACCATTCCGCAAAAAATAAAAGTGAACAGCAGCGCCATACCAACTGGCAAAAATTTCTTTAATGGTTTAAAGATATACTTTCCCAAATAATAGCCGAAAATCGGGTTCCAATACATCCAGAATGTGGAAAAATTTTTAGCGCCCAGTGAACGGTATAGGTTATTCCGTAAAGACTTCGGGCTTCCCATTGACACCCCATTCCTCTTTTTGATATAATCGGCGAGGGTGATTTTCATTTGTACGTGTTTTCAATTATAAATTTCAAAAAGTAATTATTTGATTGAGATTCCAACAAAAATTGCAGTTTGTTGGACTTTATTCAGGTCAATGTAATTGAAGTGTTTATTTCTCCAATGGAAGTTCAACAAAATATCTTATCCTGACCGCGTTGAAGAAGAATATTCTTTGGAAATTGAAGGAAATTCTGAAAACTGCTATGCCAGTTAAAGAGAATAATTCGTCAGCAGGCCAATTATGTGCAAATAAAAAGGGTTTCAAAAGCAAATCTCTTGAAACCCTTTTAACCTAGTGGAGAAGATGGGACTCGAACCCACGACCTCTTGACTGCCAGTCAAGCGCTCTAGCCAACTGAGCTACATCCCCAATTACAAGGGAGCATGCTTCCCTGTTTGAGACGGCAAATATAACTAAATTCTGCATTAAAAAAGGAAGGTATTTATGCATTGTTTAAGTTTGTGCCCTAATACAATAATATCTGTTATGATCCGTCTTGCAAAAACTGAAGAAATTGATGAAATAGTGGCAATTACCCGCGCTTGTGCCAGCAAAATGATTGCAAATGGAATTCACCAGTGGAATGAACAATATCCTTCCCGACAAGCTTTTGAACATGATGTGAAACGAAAAGAACTTTATGTGATAGAAGACGGTGGAAATCTTTTTGGATGCATTGTTATTTCTACTTTTAAAGATCTCGTTTATAACGAAGTTAAATGGCTTACCGAAAATGACAAACCTTCCATTTACATTCACAGATTGGCGGTACATCCCGATTATCAAGGCCAGGGAATTGCCCAAAAATTGATGCTTTTCGCCGAAAATTGGGCAAAAAAGGGCGATTTTCAGTCGGTGAGATTAGATACTTTCAGTCAGAATACTCGCAATAATCTATTTTATGAGCAACGCGGTTATCATAAACTGGGCAATGTATATTTTCCCAAACAGAGCAAATATCCCTTTTATTGTTATGAACTGCCCCTGAATGACTAATTTATCATCACCCAGAACTACTGGAAAGAGCAGTTCTGACCTATGCATTCCTTTTCCTGCGGTCGTCTGTTGCAAGAAGAAAGGTGAAAATACCTTATCCAACACTTTACGTTGTTATTTAAAATAAAGGCCCACAAACACATCCCGACTTTCCTTTAAAAATATCAACCGGCTGGCGATCCCCTCATTGCTCACTGGGATCGATGAGCCCATACTTTCTGCCACAGACGCGGCCGTAGTT
>JBBPYO010000471.1:0-4451 GCA_038199845.1 Flavobacteriales bacterium | reverse complement strand
TGCAATGTTTCCATCCTCCATAAAAAAGATAATACTGCCCATCATTATCCTTAAAAGCAAATTGGTCAATGGGTTGTGCGCCATTATGAAATTTATCAATTAAAGGTTCTCCGAGAAGATCTTTATAGGGCCCAGCCGGTGAATCGCTCACAGCGACCCCAATTCCCCCTTTTTCATCATCGCTTTGAATATCGTTTGCGCCAAAAAAGAGGTAATATTTATCTTTCTTTTCAATAATAGAGGGCGCCCACATTGCTTTATGCGCCCATTTAACGGCAACAGTATCGAGCACTTTGGGATGTTTGGTCCAGTTTACAAGATCTGGCGAAGAGAAGGCATCCAGAAAGACCTGTTTTTCATAAGGCGCTGAAAAAGTAGGGTAAATCCAATATTGATCTTCAAAAATAATTCCCTCTGGATCTGCATACCAACCGGGAAAAACGGGATTGTTATTTTGGGCAAAAGCTTTTATGCCGCAAAACATCAACATAAAAAGTAACGTGTTTTTCATATAGTTGTGATTTTGGGTCTAAATATAAGAAAATAGGATTAGTAAAACGTTTTAGCAAGACAAATTTTTTACTTTAGAGTTTAATCCGCTTGCCAGTCGCAGCACTTTTTGATGCAGCTTCCAAAATTTCTACTACGATAAGGTTGTTTTTAAGGGAAGATAGGTCATTTTCTGGCATAATTTCACCATTTATTACAGCTTGGAAATACGTAAGATGATCTTTGTGAAAATCGGTGGTTAAGGTCGTATTTTCGGCTTTATCCGCTTGTTTTTGATATTCCAGGGTGTTTCCATCTAATGCATTATAGGACGTATTATCACCATACACCTGAAATCCTTTAATACTATAAGACCAGTCCCAAGAAGCCTCTATTATTCCATTTGCATGTTCATATTCCAAAATTATTGTGGCGTCATCATCAACGTTGGGATAGACATCAGGTTTAAAATTTCTGGTAATTGCAGTGACCGCAATAGGTTTTTTTCCGTCTTGGAGCCAAGTCATCAGATTGGCTCCATAGCAGCCAAAATCGGTAATCGCACCGCCGCCATTTTTAACAGGATCAGTAAGCCACGCGAGAAATTCTGGGCTACAACCTATTTCTTTTGGTCCTTCATGGCCGTCTTTTGCAATCATTTTTTTTATGGTACCAAATTCAGTTGCTTTTACCTTTTTTGCCAAAGTCTGATTGCTCGCATACCAAGTGGTTTCATAATTAGTAAGTAGGGGAGTGTCGTTTTCGCGTGAGAGTTGGGCCATTTCCTGTGCATCCTTTGTAGTTGTTGCGAGTGGTTTTTCCACCATTAAAGGTATGTGCATAGGTAGCGCAATTCGTGCAATATCGACATGTTCTGATATAGGATTGTAAGCAAGCACTGCGTCGGGCTTTAATTGTTTCAGCGCTATTTTCAGATCTTTAAAAAAAAGCGAATCTGCCAAGCCGTAACTTTCACTGTAGCGTTTGATCAGATTTTGATCTGCTTCCACAATTCCGGATATAGATACTTTTCCCTCCTTAAATTCATTCATAATCACGTGTGCATGGTCGTGACTGAGTCCAGCGACAACCACATTAAGTTTTTCCTGTGCAAAAGTGATCGTGGTATAAATTAGGAAAAGTAAGGTGAAGGTTTTAGTTTTCATTTGAGAGAAATATATCGGTTGAAATTATTGAGAAATGACAGTTTTGGCCTTCGAAGATTCCCTTTCAATAAATTTAGCGTTTAAAACGACTTGATTTAGTGCTATATCATCTTTCTTGTTTTTCAGAATGTCTAACATGATTCTCATAAGTTCTTCACCAATTTCCTGTAATGGCTGGGCAACCGCAGAAATGGATGGGGAATGAATCTTAAAAAACTCATTATCGTCAAAAGCGACGATACCCATTTCTTGAACTGGAATGTGATTCATTTCTTTAATGATTTCAAGCCCCTGTTGTGTTAAATAATTGGTCGAAAAAAATATAGCGTCAAGATCCTGGTGTTCCTTAAAAAATTTACGGATCCGTGCTTTGCTATCATTTGAATTTAAATCTGCATAGGGAAGTTTTAGAACTTGACTGGGAAGTCCTTCTTTTTCAACTGCTTTATGATATCCTTCTAAGCGATCTAGCATTTGCATCTGCTGCGCATCTGTAGTGATAAAGCCAATGTTTTTAAAACCACTGCTAATAAGATGTTGCGCAGCATTATAAGAGGCACGCGCATTGTCAATAATCACAAAATGCGTTTCCAAATCCGGTAAATAACGATCAAAAAGGACCACGGGAATATTCTGGTTAATAAGTTGTTCAATATCGGGTTTAATGCCGATGGAAGGAATGATTATAAACCCGTCAACCCGTCTATCGTAGAAGAGATTGATCAATTCTCTGGATCGCTCATCATTGTTATCATTACTGCAGAAAAGAACTTTATAGTCTTTTGTGTAGGCGATGTCTTCAATTATCCTGGCCAATTTTGCAAAAAAATAATTACCTATATCTTCTACCATAAAAACCAATATTCTGGACTCACCGGTTCTTAAACTTTGCGCGACTCTATTGGGTTTATAATTTACCGATTCAGTATATTCTTTGACCTTTTTAATAACAGCGTCAGAAATTTTCTTCTCTTTGCCTTTGTCATTGAGTACAAAGGAAACGGTGGTGACTGAAACATTTAATGCTTTGGCAATATCTTTAATAGATGTGCGGTTTTTTCTCATTTTTAAATGGGGTAATAGTTTTAAATTTGCGAATTAAATAATTTTTAGATAGCTCTCTAATTTGCTGAATAGTTGTTAAAAGTACATAAAAGGAAAAGAAAAATCGTTTTAACTGAATTATAGCGTAAGATTTTCTATTCCTTACTGTGTATTGTTAATTTTGTTGAAGACTCTCTATAAAGTATAATAACAATGATTTTATAGGTGTTTTAGTACTTCTATTTTATATCGTAAATCCACTCATTGGATATCCATTAGGTGTCAAATAAGAATTTTAATCTTACCGAAATTCATCGAATTTTATTAAATTCCCAGCTGTCTTCGATCATTTAATCAATTTTTGGGCGTTTTTGAGCGTTTTTGGGCGTTTCCCTTTCGATTGGGCTTTCCGCTGCAATCTTTTTGCTGCTTCCTCCCAAAAAAAGCTTCCCACGGGAAGAAACAAACAGATTTACTTCAATGCCTAACGCGCATTTCGTTTGATCAACTATAACTGAATTTGATTGGAGTTTAGGTTTAAATGGCCTTTGCAAATCTCATGTCTTTGAACAATTAATTTTCATTTTTCCCAAATAAGTCTATTTTTCGATAAAGAATTTTAGAATAGGAATTAGAAAATCCGCTTAGTTTCTGGAAATTACGAGCCATTAATATTAGTAAAACGTCGATTTTTTAGGTCATTTCAACTATAAAAAAGAATTCAGTTTTTAGTTAGTTTAGAGGTTTTTTTTAAATGTAGGTCGGTGCAATATATATATTTCTGCTAATTATATCTTAAAAAATAAAATATCCAAAGATATATAAACGATCAAACTTACCACAAATGGAGGGTTTCAGCTTTAACAAGTTGGGTCAACTCATACAAATGTCTATTCAACAGTACTTAAAATAATTCGCAGTTCTATTAAATTTTATCCACTAAGTTAGGATGACAACATAATTTCAGCGGAATTACTGATACTTTTTCAAATATAATAACCGTTTAAAAAGTTTTTGCTGAAATCATTGATTAACAAGGAATTAAAATCATAAATATTATCAATAATTAAAATTTGATTATCCAATTGCTAAAAAAGCCTTAAAAATTTATAATATATTTATATTTGTTCGAATTAAGAACTTACCTATTGACACCAATTTTATATATTATATTAGGTTTTTTTACTGCCTTTGTAATCGGCATCATCACTTTACCTGAAATAATTAAAGTAATTATGGGTAGGGAAGTGTTTGATTCACCTGGCGGACGGAAAATTCATGTTGGGAATATTCCTACCATGGGTGGTGCGGCTGTTTTTGTGGGTTTCACACTGTCCGCATTAATCTGGGTACCGTCAGCAGATTTCGGTACTTTTAAGTATTTGTTTTTTGCTTTGGTCCTCTTGGCATTTACAGGGATTCGCGATGATATGGTCGCGCTTTCCTCGCTGAACAAATTCATCATCCAACTTCTTGCCGCTTGTGTGGTCGTAGGTCTGGGAGGAATATCCATTGGTTCGCTCTATACCTTGGGAATTGATATTGTATTCCCAGAATGGTTGGGTTTTGCGATAAGTGTATTTGTAATTGTGGGATTGACCAATTCCTTCAATCTTGTAGATGGTATCGATGGACTTGCGGCCTCAATAGCACTGGTTTGTATTTTATTTCTTGGAGTCTGGTTCTATATGACCGGTTTTACAAATGTTGCTTTAGTTTGTGCTTCCATGTGTGGGGCGGTATTGGCTTTTA
>JBBPYO010000470.1:0-2544 GCA_038199845.1 Flavobacteriales bacterium | reverse complement strand
GAATCACGATGTTATCTTCGCTGGTTTCCTTATTTACACAGCGCAAGGTCAAGAAAAACATCGCTATGACCGGTGAGATCACGCTTCGCGGAAAGGTACTTCCCGTAGGCGGAATCAAGGAGAAAATCCTTGCTGCAAAACGTGCGCGCATCAAAGAGATTATGATGTGTAAAGAAAATGAAAGGGACATTAAAGAGATCAAACAGGAATATCTCAGTGGCCTCACGTTTCATTACGTCAGTGACATGAGCGAAGTGCTTGAAATTGCTCTTACAAAGGAAAAAGTGAAAAACGCAAAGGAGTTATAATGAGTTAAAACTCGTTGAATTTTAAGTGATTTTTGTTCTCAAACCCGGATTATCGACAAGATAATCCGGGTTTTTTAATCCCCTGAAATAAAGTAAACTTGTAACCGTTTTCTTAATGACTTTATACCTTTGCTCCATATGCTAAAATTTTTACTGTATGTTCTGCTTCTTTTTGGCACCACATCGGTATGGGCACAGTTGGGCGGGCGCGCTACCTATCAATTTTTAAATCTGGTCTCTTCACCAAAACAGGCTGCGCTGGGCGGTAAAGTAGTTACAGATTACAGTTATGATCCCACATCTGCACTTTTTAATCCGGCGACGATCAATGCCGCGATGGATAATCAACTTTCGCTCAATTATGTGAACTATATCGCAGACGTAAATTACGGGACTGCCAGTTATGCCTACCTTTATGATCGGCGAACGCAAGTTATTCACGCAGGAGTGACCTACATTAATTATGGCAATTTTGACGGCTATGATGAAAGTGGTGAAGCTACCGGAGATTTCAGTGGAGGAGAGGTGGCGCTTTCTTTGGGTTATGCGTATAATATTCCATATACCGACATTTATGTGGGCGCAAATGCCAAAGTAATTTCCTCTAAATTAGATGAATATACATCGCTGGGAGTGGCAGCAGATTTAGGTTTTATTTACGTGAATGAAGAACTAAAGCTCAATATTGGCGCTGTGGTGCGCAATATTGGTACGCAGATCACAACCTATGATGCGATCAGGGAAGAGCTCCCGCTGGAAATTGATCTTGGTTTTTCGCAGCGTATTCCACGGGTTCCCATACGGTGGCATTTAACTTTTGAAAATTTACAGCTTTGGAACATTGCCTTTGAAAATTCGGCCAGAACCACTGAAGATCTGGAAGGTAATGAGACCGGTGAAAATATAAACTTTGTAGATAATGTATTTCGACATACGATCTTGGGTGCGGAATTGTTCCCAGAAGGAGCGTTCAACATCAGGTTGGGTTATAACTTTAGGCGAGCGGAAGAATTACGTATCGTAGATCAACGCAGTTTTGCCGGACTGAGCGCTGGTTTTTCGGTCAAGTTTAATAAATTGCGCTTGAGTTACAGTTATGCGCGTTATAACAGCGCCGCCAGCTCTAGCTTTTTCGGACTGAATTTGGATTTGCAATAGTTCATTCCTAACCCCCGAAGGGGAACAAATTTGAGGAATATTAAAGTTTTTTTCGAATCACCAATCGCGTTATAAATTGGAATATCAATAATAATAGAAATAACAATAATAAGAGCCCTTTGAAAAAAATCACCATTGCCATAGACGGTTATTCTTCCACCGGTAAGAGTACGATCGCAAAAATGCTTGCCAAAGAGCTCGATTATATTTATGTGGATACCGGTGCCATGTACCGTGCGGTCACACTTTATGCCATGCGCAAACTTTTTGTCACGGAAGCCAATCTAAACACCGAAGCACTTTTGCGCCATCTTTTTATGATCACAGTTAACTTTAGAAAGGATGATAAAAACGATACAATAGACGTTTATTTGGACAATGAAAATGTGGAAAGGGAAATCCGTAACTTAAAAGTATCCAATTATGTTAGTCAGGTTGCGGCGGTGCCGGAAGTGCGTAAAATGCTGGTCAGGGAACAGCAAAAAATGGGCGCCAGTAAAGGCGTTGTGATGGACGGCCGCGATATAGGAACCGTGGTTTTCCCCGATGCCGAACTGAAGATTTTTATGACCGCATCTGCCCAAGAGCGCGCGCAACGGCGCTATCTCGAACTCACCGGGCGTGGCGAGGATGTTACCTTTGAAGAGGTGCTGGAGAATGTTGAAAAACGGGATCATCTGGATACCACCCGCGAAGATTCCCCACTGTTAAAAGCGGAAGACGCCATTGCGATAGACAACACGCATACTACTATTCATGATCAATACCAGACCATTCTTCAGTTGGCCAAAGACCGAATCTACGGTAGGATTTAAATTTCATTAGAATAATTCGATAAAACCGTTATTTAATTAGAATAGCTGTTCTTGACTTTTCACTTTTATTTTTTGGGCGTTCCCCTGAAAACGGGTCGGGCTTTGCGTTTCAATCTTTTTATTCGTCTCTCATAAAAAGGATTTCCACTTCAATCCCTAACGCGATTGGATTATAATGATAATCATTCGTGGATAAAGGATGGGATTTAGCTGTTCTTGACTTTGCCGCCTTATTTTTTGGGCGTTCCCCTGAAAACGGGTCG
>JBBPYO010000469.1:0-3740 GCA_038199845.1 Flavobacteriales bacterium | reverse complement strand
TCATTATATTCCTGAACTGTTACCATCAGCTTTTGATGAAAACCGCATTGAGAATCATTCCGAAGAATCTTGATAAATGATGATAATTACCGTTTTTTAGCCATAACGGGCGTTTTTTAGCCGTTTTCAGGAATTTTTCGGCTCTTGTTAAAATGATTATTTACGTGATTATTCCTTGATCCCTTTTAGCATTTATCGGCTAATCGTAACTTGCTCATTTCCGAAGAATTTTTAGCATGAAAATACTCCACACCGCAGACTGGCACATTGGCAAGAAACTGCACAAACATGATCTTCACAAAGATTTTGATCTCTTTACAAATTGGTTGCATGATTTAATTCAGCAAAAAAAAAGTTCACTGCTCCTTATTTCGGGTGATGTTTTTGATCTTGCAAATCCGTCTTCCGAAGCGCGTCAACAATATTACAGGACGCTTATGAAACTTCGCGATCTTGATTGCACCGTTATAATAACCGGTGGTAATCACGACTCGCCAGATATGCTCAACGCTCCGCGAGAACTGCTAAAAGCCTTGAATGTTCACGTTATAGGGGGCCTGCCCGAAAAATTAGGCGATTGTTTAATTCCTATATATTCAAAAAATGGCGAGCTTGAACTTGTGGTCGCGGCACTGCCTTATTTACGGGATTCAGATTTAAGAAAAACCACGCAAGGCAGCAGTTATGAAGACCGTTTAGAGCAGATGCGGGCTGGGATCAAATTCACATTTGACGAAGTTGCACAACTTGCCCACGAGAGCTTTCCGCAGGTTCCCATTATCGCGATGGCGCATTTATTTACGGCTGGTATCGAGACTTCTGCCAGCGAGCGGGATATCCAGATTGGCAATCAGGCGGCTTTCAGCGCGAGCCAGTTTGGTGATCATTTTAAGTATATTGCGCTGGGGCATATTCATAAACCACAACAGGTCAATGCGCAAGTAGCCGCGTATTATAGCGGTTCGCCATTGCCTTTATCCTTTAGCGAACGCAGGGATGAAAAGCGAGTTTTATTGATTGATACCGAAAATTCCTGGACGCCGGAAAGTATCGCTGTGCCGAGTTTCAGAAAATTGCTGAAAATAAGCGGTTCATTAGAACGCCTGCGCGAAAAGCTAGATGCGCTTCAACCACACACTGGTTTAGATTCGCTGATAGAAATCGAGCTGAAGGAAGAGCGCTATAACGCTACAAAAATTATTGATCTTGATAATCTTGTCACCGGATTTGCAAAAGTAGGTTACGAGATCGTAAAGCACCGGGCCACTTTTGTGGAACAACAGCGCACGGCATCGCAACTCTATGCTGAAAACACCCAACTGGAAGATCTGGAACCCAAAGATGTATTTCAGAAACGTATAGATCAACACGGATATGAACCGGAAACAAAGCAAGAGATTTTAAGCGCTTTTGACGAACTGCTGGAAATCGCTCAAAAAGAGAATTTCGAATGAAAATTTTAAAAATAGAATTTGAAAATATCAATTCGCTACGTGGAAAACATGAGATTGATTTTAGAAAAGAGCCTTTTAAAACCAATGCTCTTTTTGCAATTACCGGCCCCACGGGGAGTGGAAAAAGCACAATTCTTGACGTTGTCTCGCTCGCGCTTTTCAATCAAGTGCCCAGACTTGGCCGCATAACACGTAATGAAATTATAGCTACAGGTGCGATTTTAACCAGAAATCAAGAAAAAGCATCTGCAGCGGTTACGTATTCTTGCAAATCAGGTGTTTTTATTTCATCCTGGGATATATCTACAAACCGAAACGGCAACCTACGCGAATACCATATGCAATTGGCCAATGCGGATAATGATAAACCCATTGATTTAAAAAAATCTGAAGTTCCTGCAAAAAACGAAGAACTGATTGGTCTTAGTTATAATCAGTTTATAAAGTCGGTATTACTGGCTCAAGGCGAATTCGCTCAATTTTTACAGGCTAAAAAAGACGAGCGTGGCGCGCTTTTGGAAAAAATCACAGGAACTGGAATTTACCGACGGTTGGGTCAACTCGCTTTTGAAAAATATAAATATGAGAATCAGGGAATAAAAGAACAACTAGTTGCCATTACCATAAAAACCGGCGAACTTTTAGAACCTGAAATTTCTAAAAAATATAGAGAAGAACTCGCAGCCTATGAGCAATCTATAGCGCCATTAACTGGAGAAATTGAAATACTTCAGCAAAAAATAACGCTTAAGCAATCTCTGATTCAACAGGAAAAAGAAATAGCGATTGTAAAAGTAAAACAAGATAAAGAAGGTCAAAAACTGTTTTATTTTGATAAAAATCAGGGTGTTTCACTTAAAAACCATGAAAAGGTAGAGCCACTTGCGCCACAAATAATACAGTGGGATCAATACCGTGAAAAACAACAAGAACTACTTGTAGAAGAAAAGCAAAATGCTGAAAATACGGAGCAATTAGAACAGCACAAAAAAATACTTTACGCGACTATTACTGATTTTATTAATCAGGAAGTGCCAGTTGATAATATCGCAAATAGCTTGCAACAATTTGCCGGACGGGTTAATAAACTGCAGCAGGAACGTCAAGAAAAATTAAGTGCGCACAAAGCGCTGACCGCACAATTTAAAAGCACGGTGCGAGAAACCGGTTTTTCTTTGGGACAGAATATAAAAAGTGATTGTATTGAACTCAAAAATCGCCTAAAACAATCAGAAAATAGCCTAAAAACCTTAAAAATCGACCTAAATAGAATCGATTTAAGTCAATCTGATTCTGAAAAAAAGCGTCTTAGAGAAGATCTCAAACATCTAACAATCGCTTTAACGCTAAAAGAAAAAATAAGTACCGCTTCTGAAAATCTGGCAAAAATTGACTTAGAACAGAAAGAACTCAATACCCAATTGCAAGCACTTCCGCGGGAAATTGAACTTTCAAAATCAAACAAAGAGCGTTACAAGCAAGAGTGCGAAAAGCTTCAGGCAAAACAAGAAATTAAGCGGATTCGGGGGAGTCTGGAGCAGCATCGCGAACACTTAAAAAACGGAGATCCCTGCCCGCTTTGTGGCGCGTTGGAGCATCCTTTTGCAACGGGACTTCCCATTAGCGTTGATAATCTGGAGAATGCCCTACAGCAAGCTGAAAAAGAGTATAATTTATGGAATAGCAAACAAATTCAGCAATTAACAGAATTGGATCGAGCCGAGAAAGATAAAGTCAGGCAACATTCTGTTCGGGATATTCAGGAGAAGGAATTGCGAGAACTTAATAATCTTTTAAAACAGCAGTTAAACGGTCGTGATTTCAGCGATGCCAACTCTTGGCAGAATACGGTTGAAAATACAGAACATCAACTGGAAACACTGGAGCTTTATGAGAAAGAAAAACGATACTATGATGCCCTTTCAGCTGGAAAACCACTGCTGGAAAAAATGGAAGAAATCATGACTTCTGGCGCGGCGCTACGTAAAGTGATAGATGCACTTTACACTGGCGATGACATTTATGGAGAAACTCAAGAATTACAAAATAAGTGGGTTTCGCTTGACGAAAATCTCAAAAATGCACAGCAAAAAACGATCGAATTACAACAAAAACAGACTAAAACTGGTATAAAACTGGCGGATTTAACTAAAAATCTCCTTCCGCAGATTAATAATCTAGGTTTTGATACCATTGTAAAAGCTAAAAGCGCCCTACTAGAGCATAGTGTTTGTAGCAGTTTACGGCGTGAGCATGAAAATTTAATCCAAGAAATAGCCAATCTAG
>JBBPYO010000468.1:0-5000 GCA_038199845.1 Flavobacteriales bacterium | reverse complement strand
CAGTCAGTGGTTGTCGAATCCATATGTTCATGAGAATAAATTTTTAACCGGTTTCAGTCAGGTGAATATGAGTGGTGTGGGCTGTCCAGATCTGGGCGTAATTCTCGCGATGCCCACGACTGGGGAATTAGAAACCGATTATTTATCCTACGGAACGACCTACAAAAACGAAGTTTCAAAAGCCGGTTATTACGCGGTGGAACTCGATAAATATAAAGTAAAAGCCGAAGCCACCGCCACCACGCGCGTGGGCGTGAGCCGTTATTCTTTCCCCGCAGGGAAGGCCAATATTCTGTTGAATCTGGGTCTTGGACTCACCAATGAGCAGGGCGCGATGCTCAAGGTTGTTTCGCCCAGTGAAATCGAGGGCATGCGCATGGTGGGTTCGTTTTGTTACAATAATTCCGAGGCCGCATATCCCGTTTATTTTGTCGCGCGTTTTTCTCAACCTGCAACCGATTTTGGCATTTGGAACACTCCATCAAAATACGAAGGAACGGAAGCCCAGTGGATGACTTACAATGGCAAGACCCGCATTAAAAAGGGCTTTATGCAACAGGTTGTGGGCGATAGCATCGGCGGGTATTTTTCATATGACTTTGATGTTCCACAGCAGGTGGAAATAAAAGTTGGCATCTCGTATGTGAGTATCGAAAATGCGCGGGAAAATCTGGCAAAAGAGACTGAAAATCGGGATTTTGATGCCATTTATTCGGAAACAAAACAGGCGTGGAACGAGAAACTGAGCCGCATTGAAGTAGAGGGAAACAATGAGAAGGACAAAACCATTTTTTACACGGCGCTTTACCATACGCAGATCCATCCAAATATTCTCAATGACGTGAATGGCGAATATCCTGTGATCGGCAGTCGGAAAACTGTGAAGACGGAAAGTAAGCGCTACACCACGTTTTCACTGTGGGATACGTACCGAAATTACCACCAACTCATGAGTCTCGTTTATCCCGAAGAGCAACTTGATATGATCAAAAGCATGCTTGCGATGTATGATGAAAACGGCTGGCTACCCAAATGGGAACTCAACAGCACCGAGACGTTTACGATGGTGGGCGATCCCGCGAGTGTGGTTATTGCAGACACGTATTTGCGCGGCATTACCGATTTTGATGTGGAAAAAGCCTACGCGGCGATGCTGAAAAGTGCAGATCAGACCGAAGAAAATCCGGTGCGGCCGGGACTTGCGGAATATATAAAAAACGGATTTGTGAGTGTGGATTCTGAAATCCCCGGGCCGGTTTCCACCACGCAGGAATATAATATCGCTGATTTCGCAATAGCGCAACTGGCGCAAAAGCTTGGAAAAACAGCCGATTATAAGCGGTTTTTGAAGCGGTCGCTTTCCTATAAAAAACTTTATTATAAAGAATCCGGCTTTTTGCAGCCCAAGCACGCTGATGGGAGTTGGATGAACTCTTTTGATCCGCTAGCAGGCGCAAATTTTACTGAAAACCCCGGCTTTATTGAGGGAAATGCGTGGCAATATCTATTTATGCAGCCGCATGATATTAAGGGAATGATTCAATTAATGGGCGGAAATGACCGTTTTGAAGCCAAATTGGACGATTTATTTGCCAAAGATCAGTTTGATATGGCCAATGAACCCGATTTCGGCTATCCATTTTTGTACAATTTCATCCCCGGAAAGTCCGAAAAAGCATCAAAAAAAGTTCATTTTCTGATCGATACTTATTATAAAAATGCACCCGAAGGAATTCCCGGAAACGACGATACGGGAACGATGAGCGCGTGGCTTGTGTATGCGATGATGGGCATTTACCCGATGACGCCGGCAGAACCTTCATTTACTTTGGTAAAACCTCGTTTCGACAAAGTAATTATACATCTAAATCCAGATTTTTATGAGAAAGATAAACTTGAAGTGATCTCGGAGCTTTCCGCGGAGGAAGATAGGTTTAAAATCGAGTTAACGGGTAAGAAAATTCAGCAAAATTCAGTTACAAACATGCAATTATTAAATGGTGAAAAATTGATCTTTAAATCGGTTGATTAACCATTTCGACGTAGGCTTTAAAAAGATAATGTTGAGTGTGCTATATGTCATTTTACTTTCCTTAAAAGTATTAACATATTGTTCTTAAAAAACGTTATTCAGCTATCGGGTTTTGTTACCGGTCGAAATTATTTTAATATCCTTAACATTAGGATAACATTTAATCTCAATTTGAAATCAAAAGCCACTTTTCACTAACGCATGAAAATTTAAAAGTATGAACAAAAAATATCTGTTTTTTATTATGATACTGTGCTTATGTTCCGCAACGGGGATCTATGCACAAAATATCGTTGTTGAAGGGACGGTGACAGACGCTTCAAATATGCCACTTCCAGGTGCAACTGTTGTAGAAAAGGGAACCCAGAACGGTACTTCTACAGACTTTGATGGAAATTACAGCATCGAAGTGCCGGCAAATGCCACTCTTGTATTCTCAATGATAGGTTCGGCGAGCAAAGAAGTACCTGTAAATAACCGAACTACAATTGATGCGGTACTTGATGAAAGTACGGAAAGTCTTGATGAAGTTGTTATCACAGCACTTGGGATCAAGCGTCAGGAAAAAGCCTTGGGCTATTCACTTTCTCAGGTAGATGGTGATGAGCTTTCTACGGTAAAAGTGGTAAATCCCATAAATTCACTTCAGGGAAAGGTCGCCGGTGTAAATGTAACCGGTTCTGCAACGGGACCATCTGGTACCAGTAATGTTGTGATACGGGGCGCAAGTTCGCTCAGTGGTTCTAATCAACCGCTTTATGTAATAGATGGTATTCCTATTGATAACACTAATTTAGGTTCGGCCACAAATTATGGTGGTGTGGATTTTGGTGATGGTATCTCGAGTATTAATCCAGATGATATCGCGAACATGAGCATTCTTAAAGGTGGTGCGGCAGCTGCGTTATATGGCTCAAGGGCTTCCGGCGGTGTGATTTTAATCACCACAAAAACTGGAAAGGGTCAACAAGGTCTGGGCGTAGAGCTATCCAGTTCCGTGCAGTTTGATAATCTTAACTCTGGTATTTATGAATTCCAAAAAGAATATGGCCAGGGAATTTTGGGTGTTAGGCCGGGAACTAAGGCAGAAGCCTTGTCTGCAGGTCTATCCTCTTGGGGAGGAAGCTTGGATGGCTCACTTGTTCCGCAGTTTGATGGTGTTGAAAGACCTTACAGTTATTCAGGCGATAATGTGGATAAATTTTATAGAACAGGAACAAACCTGATAAATACAGTTGCGGTAAGCAAAGCTGGTGAAGGTTATAATATTCGATTTTCAGCGACCAATTTGGAAAACGCAGATATTATACCTAATGCTGGTCTTAATAGAAAGTCATTTTCTTTGAACGCAGGTGTTCAACTTGCAGACAAATTGACTTTGGATGTTAGTGGTAAATATACTCTTGAGAATGTTCAAAACCGTCCAAGACTATCTGATTCTCCAGGAAACACTAACTTTTCTGTGGTCTTAACGCCCCCTAACGTGGATGTTTTTGAATTATAAACCCGGTCTTAATGCAGAAGGAACAGAAAACAGAATATCTACAGCAAGTACCTATCATCAAAACCCTTATTTTTCTGCTTATAATTTCAGCAATGAAAGTTTAAAGAACAGGTTTATCGGTTCAGCCACTTTGCGCTATAATGTTACAGACTGGATGTATCTTTTAGGTAGGGCCGGTATTGATCAATACGTGGCTAGACAAACATCGGTAGAGCCATTTGGAACTGCGTATAAGCCTCTGGGTGGTATGACCGAAGTCGCTTACAATGTAAGTACCGTAGATGCCGATCTTATGGTAGGTTTTGATAAAACATTTGCCGAAAAATACGGTATAAACATTGTTTTGGGTGCCAATAACAATGATGTAAAGAACGAGCGGACAGAACTTAATGGACAAGAATTTGTACTTCCTGGTCTTGAGGATATCTCTAATGTAACCAATAGAAATTACACCTATGATTATGGTCAGGTAAAACGAGGTTCCCTGTATTTTTCTGCTGAATTTTCTTACGATGATTATCTTTTTGTTACCGCAACAGGAAGACAGGATTGGTTTTCAACTTTATCTCTTGTCGATAAATCAAGCGCTAATTCCTATTTTTATCCATCGGTGAGTGGAAGTTTTGTTTTCAGCGATGCCTTTGAATTACCAGAATGGGTAACCTTTGGTAAGTTGCGTGCAGGTTATAGCGATATAGGTGGTGGTGCACAAGATCCTTATGTGCTTTCCCTATCCTATGGTATTTTTGATAATTATACCGGTACGGGAAATAGTGTCCCTCTAGGACACATCAATAACAACCAGTTACCCAATAAAGAGCTAAAGCCCTTTTCTAAAAAGGAATATGAGTTCGGTTTGAATGCGCGTTTTTTCAACAGTCGCCTTGGGCTTGATCTTACCTATTACAGTAATAAAACAACAGATGATATCGTGCCCATTTCGATATCCAATTCTTCAGGTTATGACGCCGCGTTCTTAAATGTTGGCGAGCTTACCAATAAAGGTGTTGAAATGCTTCTTGACGGAAGCCCGATACGCAATGAAAATTTTGGTTGGAATGTAACCTATAACCTTACATACAATAAAAACGAAGTGGTTAAAACAGATGCTGATGGAAATCCCTTCTTTAGTAGTGGAGGTGGAGCCACCGGTGTGAATTCGCAATCTGGAGCGATCGTAGGCCGTCCATTGGGCGCTATTTACGGGACCACTTTTGTTAGAGATGATCAAGATCGGTTGCAATACGACAGCGATGGTACGCCAACGCAAGGACCCAACGAATTTTTGGGCAACGGTGTAGCTCCTTGGTATATGGGCTTAACCAACTCGTTCAATATTTATGATTTCAACCTTTCCTTTTTAGTGGATGCTAAATTTGGTGCAGATATTTTCTCTGGAACCGGTGCTTTCGCAAACTATTATGGGGCAGGACAAAATACCGTGGAAGGGCGTGCAAATGGCCT
>JBBPYO010000467.1:0-3723 GCA_038199845.1 Flavobacteriales bacterium | reverse complement strand
TGTGAAAAATATTTCTTTATGTTTTATAATGTTATTGGTAATAGTAGGTTGTCAAACTGACGAGCCTTCCTATAAATTTGAGCTACTTCCGGCTTCCCAGACCGGTATTACCTTTAATAACTCAATTCTGGAAGACAAAGATTTCAATCCGTTGAATTACCTATACATCTATAATGGCGGCGGCGTGGGAACCGGCGATATTAACAATGATGGGTTACCGGATCTTTTCTTTGGCGGAAATCAGGTTTCTTCAAAATTATATTTAAACAAGGGCAATCTTAAATTTGAAGATATCACCGAGCGTGCCGGTATTGTGGATCTGGGTTGGACGACCGGGATCAGTTTTGTAGACATAAATACAGATGGCCTGATCGATATCTATGTATGTAATGCCAGCAAAGACAGTCTGCTTTCCAAGAATCAGTTGTACATTAATCAAGGTAACACCACCTTTAAGGAAGAGGCAAAACAATATGGCCTTGAAGATAGTGGTTATAGCACACAGGCCGCTTTTTTTGATTATGACAAAGATGGAGATCTCGATATGTACCTGTTGACCAACGGTATGGAGAAATTCAACCACAGTAATTTGCGCCCCATTAAGCGTAACAGTGAAGGTATAAGTACAGACCGGCTCTACAGAAACGAGGGCAATAATACATTTACAAATGTCTCAAAGGAAGCTGGGATAACCATAGAAGGTTATGGTCTGGGCATAGGTATTCTTGATGTCAATGACGATGGCTGGCCAGATATTTACTGTTCCAATGATTTTATCAGTAATGATCTTTTATGGATCAATAACGGGGATGGAACCTTTACAGAGGACATTGAAAAGTACATTACCCAAACTTCTAATAATGGAATGGGCATTGATATTGCCGATTTTAACAATGATGGCCTGAGCGATATTGTACAAATGGACATGTTGCCCGAATCGAACCTGCACAACAAAACCATGACTTTGGTCATGAATTACAACACCCAGACTTTACGTTATGATAAGGGTTATATGCCACAATATGTACGCAATACGCTACAAGTGCGGAACACAGATTCTTCTTTCTCAGAAATGGGTCGACTGGCCGGGATTCACAAAACGGATTGGAGTTGGGCGCCATTGATTGCAGATCTGGACAACGATGGCCAAAAAGATCTTTTTTTGACAAATGGTTACGGAAAGGATGTCACAGATCTTGACTTTGCTAATTATGCAGAAGGATTAAATAATCCATTTGGCAATGATTCCATTAGGAAAGAGCGCATTTTTAGAGACATAGAGAAGTTGCCATCCATAAACCTACCCAATTATTTTTACAAGAATACGGGTAATCTTTCCTTTAAAAATGTTTCTGAAACATGGAGCGCAGCACCGTCAAGTATTTCCAATGGGGCGATTTATGTAGATCTTGACCTTGACGGAGATCTTGATCTGGTGTCAAACAATATTAACAGTCCAGCGTATATCTACAAAAACACTACCGTAGAAAAAAGTGCGATGCAATCCCATTATCTGGCAGTAGATCTCAAAGGGCCGTTATTAAATCCGGCTGGTTTTGGTGCTGAAATCACTATATTTTATAAAGACACCATTCAAAAAAGTCAGCAGTATCCTGTTCGCGGTTACCTTTCTTCCGTAGATCCTGTGCTGCATTTTGGGCTCGGTAATAAAAAGACCATTGATAGTTTATACGTGGTTTGGCCAGACGGAAAAACACAAACCCTGAAGAACATAAGCACCAACAAACGCATAGCACTTTCCTATGAAAATGCGCAAACGAAGGTGAAAGAAATTGGTAAACCAGAACCTACTTTATTACATTCTGATAATGATCTTGTTTCCGCAATTGTGCACAGGGAAAATCCCTATGTCGATTTTTTAAGTCAGCCTTTACTCCTTAAAATGCTCTCTCGAGAAGGACCTGGCCTTGCGGTGGGAGATCTCAACAATGATGGCCATGATGATCTTTTTATGACCACCGCGGTAAAAGATACGTCCTACGCGTGGTTGCAGGGAAGTGATGGGAAGATGATTAGGGGCGCTGTTTTGCCACAATCGTGGAACTATGAACAACAAGGATGTATACTGGCCGATTTTAACGGTGATGGTCTGCCTGATCTTTATGTGGCCAGTGGCGGCAACGAACTTCCATACGCGGATGGAAACTATCAAGATCAGTTTTACCTTCAAAAACCAGATGGTTCGTTTGAAGTTTCGGATGGGTTACCTCAAATAAATTCAAGCACTTCCACGGTAAACGCCATTGATTATGATGGGGATGGCGATCTCGATCTTTTTGTGGGATCACGCCTTAAACCAAACAGTTATCCGCTTTCCGATAAAAGTTATTTCCTTGAAAATAATGCAGGTCACTTTACGGATCGCACTCAGCAAATTGCTCCTGAAATTGCCGATATTGGTATGGTAACCGCTGCTTTATGGACCGATTTTAACGCTGATGGCGCAATTGATCTAATTGTGGTGGGAGAATGGATGAACATTAATTTCTTCGAAAATCAAAAAGGGATTTTACGCAATGTAACTGCTGAAAGTGGCGTCGCCAATCTCAGTGGATTCTGGAACAGTATCAACGGGGCCGATTTTGATCAGGATGGCGATATTGATTATATCGTGGGAAATTTTGGCCAGAATACAGACCTCACCGCTTCTGAGAAAGAACCGCTGACCATCGTTGCTAAAGATTTTGATAATAATGGTAAGGTCGATCCCATAATAGGCTGCTATTTTAATGGTATTAATTACCCGGTTCCGTCAAGGGATGCGCTTATAAGTCAGCTTGCATTTATGAAAGGCCGCTTTCATTTCTACAAAGATTACGGCAATGCGACCTTTGACCAATTATTTACCAAAGAAGAAATGCAGGGAGCGATTCAAAGAGAGGTGACTTGCCTTCAAACCATTTATTTGGAAAATAAGGGAAATGGCGTTTTTTCTTATAAAGCGCTGCCACTTTCCGCGCAGCTTGCTCCTGTTTATGGCATCTCAATTACAGATCTGAATGATGATGGCAATCTAGATGTACTGCTTACCGGAAACAGAACGGATACCGAAACCCTGGGAGGTTCTTTAAACAGTTCTAAAGGCACCGTTCTTCTGGGCAATGGAAAAGGGGATTTTAAAAAGTCAAATCTGGATGCTAGCGGTTTTGATACTCCCGGAGATACACGTGGAATCGTAAAACGGATAACCGATGAGGAAATTGACTTTTTCGTTGCAAATAATGATGCAGAACTACAGCTTTTCACAAAGAAAAACACCCAGCGCATCATTACATTAAAACCTGATGATACGTATGCGTTGATCCAACTTCCTAATGGAAAGAATTATAGGCAGGAATTTTATTTTGGTTCCGGTTATCTCACGCAGGATTCCCGAAAATTACAGATTCCAAAAAATGCCGTTACGGTAAGTATTTTTAATTCTAAAGGCGAAAAACGCGATGGTTTGGCGGAGCTAAAAAAGGAATAGATTAAAACGGATTTTTTAAAATTCCATTGGGAACATCTTTTGTAGATTCACAGTCATTTTATTACGGCAGGATAAATCATTTGAAAAAATTGGACATAACAATTGCTATCTAAACCTAAAATTGATCAGAAACAACCCTTCTAAGTGAAAATGAAATCCGCGTTAGGGATTGAAGTGGACCTGCCTGCACCTACCGGTAGGAAGCCTTTTTGGGAGGAACGAGCAAAAAGATT
>JBBPYO010000466.1:0-2074 GCA_038199845.1 Flavobacteriales bacterium | reverse complement strand
AGTGATAGCATTTCGAATATCCTTAAATTTATCCAAATGAAAATATTCCAATAAATTTATGTTTGCATTATTTTAAAAGGAAGCAAAATAATTATATTATTAAATAGTTTTTCCAGATTAGGCCTATCTTATCTGCTAAATTCCCAGAACATGAATTTTCTACAAACACCTGCATTTTAGGAAAGTCAAAGAGAAAGTTTCAATTCTTTGCTGTTTTTTCCTTAACAAAATTCAGCAAAAGCGGAAACGCAGGATAGGTCATATTATGTCCATAACCCTGCATTTCATACTGGGTAATATCTTGCTGCCCGGCAACTTTCATCATCCGGTAAAAATAGGCGTTCTCTTCATATCGCCCGAACATTTCCAGTTCGCGATCGCCGGTAATAAGTAAAGTGGGCGGTGCATCACCGCGTACATAATAAAGCGGCGCCCATGCGTCAACAACGGGCTGCTCTCCTGGTATTCCACGTTCTTCACGAATGGTAAAATGTGTGATCGTATGTCCGCTGAACGGCACCAGACCGGCCACTTTATTTGCGTCTATATCATACGCTTTCAATCGGTTTTTATCCATTACCGCCATCAATGCTAAATATCCACCAGCGGAATGCCCGGAAACGAAAATCGCATCGGGATCGCCATTGTATTTCTCGATATTCTTGAAGACCCAGGCCACTGCAGCAGTCGCGTCGGCTACGCTTTCTTCTGCTTTTACGGTAGGTGCCAACTGGTATTGAACCCCCACAATGACGTATTCGTTATTCTTCAAAACTTCAGGAATTTCTTTATCCCCGCCTGTTAGTCCGCCGCCATGAAACCAAATGATCACAGGAACTTTTTTGTCAATTTCTGGATAATAAATGTCCAAAATCGCCATTTTCCGTTTATTATCGGTCAAATTCGGGGTGTTTTCGGGATAATAAAAGAGGTTATTTGATTGCTTATACGTCGTTTTTTGACCAAAGCTCATTATTGGAATCAGGATCAGTAAAAAATACAGAAAGATTTTTTTCATACTAAGTTTTATTTAATGAACTGTGTGAACTAGGTTTTCAATTTATTCAGTAATAACTTCAAGTGTTCCTCCGGTTTTAAAAAGATCTTGAGCTATAAAATAACCATTTAACGGATTACCATTGATTTTAATGGAATCCAATTTTCTGGAATTCCCTTCTTTTTTAATTAGCACTTCCTTGCCCGGATTTAAATTCCATTTGGATTCATCAAACACGGGAACGGTGACGATCAATTGATTATCAGCAGGCGAAAGCGGATAAATCCCGGCTGCAGCAAATACATACCAAGCGGACATCTCACCGGCATCGTCCATACCGGAAAGCGCCAGACCTTCTTCGCCCACACCATAATAATGGTTTAGAATAGTATCAATTATCTTTTGTGATTTTTCAGGTTTATCCACGAAATAATAGGAAAACGGTGCTTCGTGATCGGGTTGGTTTCCCTGTGCATATTGGCCGATAAAACTGGAAACGTTCCGCGCGATGTGCTCTGGATTCCATGGAAAAGTGAACAGCGAGTCCAGTTTTTCCTCAAATTTCTCTTTTCCACCGTATAATTTTACCAGACCGGGCATATCCTGGGGCACATAAAAAGAAACCTGCCAGGCATTTGCCTCGCGGTACATATATTCATAATATGGATATTCCGCATCAAAAGGCGTGACAAAATCCCCATTTTCCAGCCTTCCGCGCATAAAATGTGTTGTGGTGTCAAACACGTTTTTATAGTTTTTGGAACGCGCTATCAGATCTTTATAATGAATGGAATCGTTCATTTTTCCAGCCAAAAGTGCCAGTGCGTAATCGTCGTAGGCAAACTCCAGCGTTTTGGAAACACCGGCCTTGGCCTTGCTTTCGGTATTGGGATTATCAACTTTTGGTGTTGAAATGTAACCCTTTTCAATGTATTCAGCGATGTAAGGCCGCGTTCCGCCTTCTTTGTAGGCGTTGTTGAGCAGCAATTCGTAAGCTTTTTTCACATCAAAATTATCGATGCCATTAAGATAAGAACCCGCGATAAATGAAGCCGCGTGATCTCCATGAAAAAAAGT
>JBBPYO010000465.1:0-2857 GCA_038199845.1 Flavobacteriales bacterium | reverse complement strand
TCTCAATGTTATTGGGGTTTAAAAACTGAATATCCTCCATTACAACTCCATCAACGACATATAGCGGAGAAGAATCTGAGTTTATAGTTCCCAAACCTCTAATAATAACCCTTGGCGCAGCAGTTGGGCTTCCGGAGTTAAGATAAACATTGGCACCGGCCACCCGTCCTTGAAGACCCTGTAAGGCATTGGTAACAGGTCTTTGAAGAAGATCTTCTCCTTTAACACTGGAAACAGCACCGGTTACATCAGATTTTCTTTGTGTACCATATCCCACAACGACAACTTCTTCTAGCGCCTCTGTGTCAGCTTGCATTTGAACATCAAGGGACGCTCCATTAGCAGCACTCTGCTCCTGACTTTGCATGCCCACATAGGTAAATACAAGAAGTGCATTAGCATCTACTAGATTTATGGTGTAAAAACCATCAAAATCTGTGACGACACCATTAGTTGTACCTTTTTCAAGTACGCTAACTCCAGGTAAAGGTGTTCCTGATGGATCAGTTACGGTACCGCTTACAGTAGTGCTACCTTGTGCCTGTACAGCGGCATAAGTATTGGTTTGGGTCGACAAAATTAACGCCAAAGCAAGGATCATTGGAAGTTTAAATAAATTTCCGAAAAATAATAAGTAGCGCTCTTTTCTTCTGAAAACAGCGCTTTTTTCAAGACAGTAAAAATTCATCATAAGGAATAGATTTTTGTTTAATCGAAACTACTAAAACGTTTTTGTATAAACAAATTAAATTATAAGATATATAAATTTTAACGCCCATAGTTCTGAATATATTTATAACAGCGCTAATAAGATAACTGATATTACCAAAAAGCCATATAGATTAGACTATTTCTGAATTATAAGAGACTTATACGTTTGTCATCGAAATTATCCGTTTCCAGAGATGTATTTACAAGAGAGAACACCGTAATGATAAATGAGAAGAAAAGTTATAGGAAGTTTTTTTTTAAGGATATTCTATTGTAGTATATAGAAAAAGACGTATTCGATTTTCTGTTATTGTATTTATGTATATCCGTCTTTTGTCCCAAAGTAGCTTTTTGTCAGCCTGAGCGCAGTCGAAGGGTTAGACAAAAACGTTTCGACTGCGCTCAACGTGACATTTGAATACTCATTTAAACTTACTTGACATCAAACGGACATACAATTGTATTTTTCAAATTTGGAAGAAAACGGGTATATATATCTTATTTTTGAAATACCCGCAGAGTGTCCTATATAGTATATTATCCTCACCGAAGATCCATGGAATTTGATTGACTTCCTAACTATTTTCGATCATTTGAATCGTTTTTTGGGCGTTTCCCTGCGGGTCGGGCTTTTCGCTGCAATCTTTTTACTCGTTCCTCGTAAAAAGGATTTCTGCTGCAATCCCTAACGCGAAATTCGTATTAATCGTTTTTTAGGTTTATATGGCAATTGTATATCAAATGTCTTTAAACAGATTATTATCTAATTATTTCATTTATTCCCCAAATAAGTCCGTTTTTCGACCATTTTTAAAGATTTATAGCCGTTTTTGTGGTAGGTCGCATCCTGCCGAAATGGGCAGGCAGTTCAGCGTTGCTGAAAACTTTTAGGATAGATAACGGATACACATTTGTTTTTCCACTTTTATTACATTTTCCCCCTTTTGCCAAATATCTTTGATCCCGAAGAAATTTCGATTGGATTTATCTGTCCTATATTTCGGATTAATGTCGTGACTACTTAAGGGAGACTTGATAATTCTTATTCCATGAAATACTGGCTAAAACGTTTAATTGAATTAATTACCCATTGGTAAAGGGCTTAACAAATATTCTTATAAAGCCACCCAACAAATTGCTCAATATTTTCAAACATTCTATACATCTGATTACTCTTTGATCCAGCCATACGTTTTTAACCATAATGTCAGTGCTTCTGGCCAGACGTTATTTGTAGGTGCCGTACCCAGACCAAACCCATGTCCGCCTTTTTCATAAATATGCATTTCTACGGAAACATTATTTTGGTTCAATGCCGTAAAATAATCAATACTGTTTTTTACCGGTACCACCTCATCATCTGCCGCATGTACAAGAAAAGTGGGCGGTGTTTTTGGAGTGATCTGTTTTTCGTTGGAAAAACGTTCCACTTCTGCAGCAGACGGATTCTTGCCCAGTAAATTTTCACGCGAACCCTGATGTGTAATTCCATCCTGCATACTTATGACAGGATATAACAGGATCGAAAAATTGGGCCTGGCGCTAATCGTTCCGTCTGTTTCATATACGTTATCCTTATAATGCGTGCTCAACGAACTCGCTAAATGTCCACCAGCTGAAAATCCCATTATACCAACTTTTGCAGTGTCAATTCCATATTCCTCAGCATTTTCCCGTACCAGACGTATGGCGCGCTGCGCATCCTGAAGCGGCCCTATCGTTTTATCCTCCATTATTAAATCGCTGGGCAGCCTATATTTCAGTACAAAAGCAGTAATCCCTTTTGTATTGAACCATTGCGCAATTTTAAAACCTTCTTTATCAATGGCCAAATGACCGTAACCGCCACCGGGACAAATAATCACCGCGGCACCACTGGGTTTTTCTGCCTTAAAGACCGTGATTTGTGGCTCTATTACGCGATTCACCCCAACCAATTGATTTCCCTCCATTATCTGCTCTTCGCTATATTCTGTAGTGGTTTTACTTCCCGGAATTTCAGCATCCCAAAGATTAACGACTTCCTGCGCTTGAACACTGCACAGTATTCCTATAAAAAAAAGTCCTAATAAAACTGATTTTATGCCTAAATTGGTCATTTTTGATGTGTTTTGGTTAGTTTTCTTTAAAAATAACTTTATTTTTA
>JBBPYO010000464.1:0-8601 GCA_038199845.1 Flavobacteriales bacterium | reverse complement strand
TAAACGTTTAATGCGAGAAAGCTACCGGAAAAACAAAACGCAATTTAAAGTTGGAGGAGAAACCTATGCATTTATGTTTATATATGTGGGGAAAGAAATGCTGAGTCAGGAGCAGATTAATCACCAATTTGTGAAGTTAATTGCCAAATTTAATGGAAAAATGGAAGATAATAGTACCGAAATAATGCGTGGAAATGAAGTTTAGGTATTTGCGAAAAATTTAGTAGGGATTGTTCAGAAACGATTTCATAAAATTTATGCACAATACTGGCAGCGCAATCTTTTATTATTTAAAACCAAACGTTTACATTAAACCTTTGGAAGAAAAATGAATCTAATTAGTATAAATTTTATCCTTGTCAAAATATCCCGGCACAAAGCCAGTTATTAATACACAGTATGTTATCTATCATAAATAAAAGTATGGCATGAAAAAGAAAATTCTTATCACGCTGGCAGCGGGCCTGCTTCTTTTTACCACGGTAAGTTTTAAAAGTGATTTTTTTGAGATCGCTAAACAAATTGAGATTTTCACCACCTTATTCAAAGAAATAAACATGAATTATGTGGACGAGGTGAATCCCGCAGAACTCATGGATAATGCCATTCAGGGAATGCTTAAAGATCTTGATCCGTATACTAATTATTGGACGGAGCAGGAAGTGGAAGAAGCGCGCATAACAAATAGTGGTCAATATACGGGCATAGGCGCGGCGGTACTTACCAAAGATAAAAAAATTACTCTGGTTGAAGTTTACAAAGGATATCCTGCAGATGAAGCTGGATTGAAAGCGGGTGACGAAATTATAAAAATAGGTGATGTATCTCTGGCAGATTTTGACGATGATGCGGGAGAACTGCTGCAGGGATCTCCAGGTACCGCCATTTCGATTACCTACTTAAGACTGGGAAATCAGCAAAATACCACTATAAAACGGGAAGAAATTGAAGTAAAAGCGGTGCCTTTTTACACGCTTATGCCAGATAATGTAGGTTATATCGTGCTTTCACAATTCAATCGAAAAGCCTCAGCAGAAACCGAGGAAGCCGTTAAAGAATTAAAAGAACAAGGAGCCACTTCTCTGGTACTTGATTTACGCGGAAACCCTGGTGGCCTGCTCACAGAAGCGATTAATGTAAGTAATCTCTTTTTACCCAAAGGAAAACTGATCACCACCACGAAATCTGCCATAAAAAAATATAATAAAGAATATCTAACCACTAATGAACCGCTTGACGCTCAAATTCCGCTTGCTGTATTGATAAATGGGCGCAGCGCTTCAGCTAGCGAGATCGTTTCGGGATCGCTTCAGGATTATGATCGTGCTGTGGTAATAGGTGCGAGAAGTTTTGGTAAAGGGCTTGTGCAGCGTCCTAAAGAGCTCACTTATGGCACGCAAGTGAAAATAACGATCTCGCGTTACTATACGCCCAGTGGCCGTTGTATACAGGCGCTAGATTACTGGCATCGCGATGAAGAAGGAAAAGCAGTGCGCAGAGATGTTGCAGATTATAACGAATTTAGTACTACAAATGGAAGAAAAGTTTATGATGGCGGTGGAATATTGCCCGATATAGATGTTCCTTCGGCCAAATTAAGCGCCATTACGGAAGCTTTATTGCAGGATTTTGCCGTTTTTGATTTCGCTACACAATATTATTTCAAACATAATTTTAAGGATCTGAATGATTTTAAGTTCACTAATGGGGATTATAGGGATTTTGAGACATTTTTAAAAACTTCAGGATTTGAGTATCAAACCGAAACTGAAAAAGCACTTGAGAATGCGTATATTATTGCAGAAAATGATGATCTGCAGCAGGAAATAAGTGGTGTTTATAGCGATTTATCAAAAATCATTGACGCGACAAAAGAGAAAGAGCTCAAAGAAAAAGAAGGAGAGATTTCAAAACTCATCATCGATGAACTCATAAAACGTTATTTTTATAGAGATGGCCTTTATAAGTATCAGGTGGAAAATAATCAAGTGATCGACGAGGCTGTGAGTGTACTAAAAGATCCCACACGTTACACGAAAATTTTGAATCCTTAACTCATTCTCAGATTAAATAGAACGAGTTATTTATAATTCATGGATTAAAAATAGAGATTACTTTTGAGTTGAGATATGCGCTTTATAATGTCGCGCCGTCGTGTATTTCTTGTCGTTGTATATTAGAATATAATGCTAATCGTTTATGTATTTATAATTCACAGTCCAAATAATATTCTGCCATATTATAACGATCAATAAAATCGGAAACTTCCTTAAATTTATAAAATAATCGAAACTAATAATTGGTGGCGTTGTAGGGCACTAACGCTTCTTTCGTTTCATTTGAATCCTTATTACAATATAATTTCCCAATGCCGCTATTGAAGTTCCTATAATTGTGTAAAAAATTTCTTTATCAACTTTAATCAAGAATAACTTATCCATAATTAAAATAATTGATAATATTAAAAATGAAACTACAAAATAGTATAAATTTAAATTTTTATTATTCATTATTCACGTAAATTTCTTTGTACATCCATTAAGTGTCTTAATACACATCTACTTAAATTTATTTCAGGATCACACTAGAGATTTAAGTGCTTTAAGTCCATATTTACTAATATTTGCGGCGTTGAAAGCTTTTTTAATTTGTCTCTCAATTTAATTAGGAGCGCTCTTTTTAAAGTCAGTAAAAATAGTTAAAAGCACTCAAAAACTGGTTTTAAAAGTCAAAAAATGAGCCAGAAATGCCTAGCACTGCCTACTTTACAGCGCTGTTTTAACGTAAGATTAAGGTAAAATTAAGTATTTATTGGTACATTTGTACCATGATCACAATAGATAAAAGTACAGAAAAGAATACAGATTTTTTAAGTCAGACAATTCAATATTTAGAAAATAGAGGCTTTGAAAATATCAAAGCTGATATTGAAGGTTTTGAAACACCAAAATCTTATTTGAAAAAAGGTAGTGAGGTGAGCATTACTCCTGATATCGTTGCAGAACGTGATGGAGAAAGACATATTTTTGAGATCAGTCTCAAATCTAAAAAGCCTAGATTACTTAAATCAAAATGGTTGTTTCTTGATGTGTTAAGCAAAATGAAGCAATACCGATTTAAGATCGTCACAACTCGTGGCCATTACAAGTTTACAGATGAGACTTTGAGTTCTATCAATCTTGATATGAAGACTATAAAGATCTGATTTTACTAACTTTTAAAATGGAAAACCCTGAAAATTTAGTTTTTCAGGGTTTTTTAGTTATAACAAGCGCTAGAATTCCGTTTTAAACATACGTATGTGGGGAATATTATCTTCCAGATAACCTTCTCCTTTTTGTACAAAACCGAGTTCATTATAAAAATTTTTAAGATATTCCTGTGCGGAAATCTCAATCATTTTATTACCATAACGTTCTTCAAGCGTTTTTATAGATTTCTGCATGAGCTCTTTTCCATAGCCAAAACGGCGCACGTTTTTTGCTACGACCACACGTCCTACACTTGTATTTTCAAAATAGGAGCCAGGAGTAAATAAACGGGTATATGCAACAAGTACATTGTCAGCATAACCCAGCAAATGCAACGCTTTTTGATCTTTACCATCCACATCCTGATAGGGACAATCCTGCTCAACAACAAAGACTGCAGCCCTTAGCTGCAACAGATCATATAGTTCTGCTTTACTCAGGTCTTCGTAGGTTTTTATTACATAAGTAAGTTTCGGCTTCATATTGAAATATAAATTGTTTGCTGCAAGAGTTATCTCAATCCCTTCAATTTGATCATGATAAACTAAAATCGAAAGATCAGGAGGTTTCGACTGCACTCGATCTGAAATCTAATGGATTCATTTTGTTACGCACTAAATTCGATATAAAACTTTAATTTATGTACATGCAATTTTAGATACCCGTAATTGGTGTCTTCCACCTTCAAAGGGCGTGTTTAAAAATGTTTCGACCAATTCTAAAGCTTGTTGCTGTGAAGTGTAACGGGCAGGAATACTCAATACATTTGCATTATTGTGAGCACGTGCTAGTTGGGCGATTTCCTTTATCCAGCATAAAGCAGAGCGCACTTGTTGGTATTTATTTGCAGTTATGTTTGCGCCATTACCGCTTCCGCAAATAATAATGCCAAAATCAACTATCTGTGCCTCAACCGCCTTTGCCACAGGATGTACAAAGTCAGGATAATCTACAGATTCTTGAGAATCTGAGCCATAATTGATAACTTCATAACCTTGTTTCCTTAAGTAATCGACAATACAATTTTTGTAACCTACACCTGCGTGATCATTCCCTATGGCTAATTTCATGCTCGTGCTTTATTAAAAATGAATTTTTTATGGAAGGTAAAAATACTAAACAAAGTAGCAGTATTTTAAAGGTAATCTGTAAACCCAGGGATTTTTCCTGTTGTTAAGTGGAAGTTAACATGCCTGTGCATAAGTTGTCATCAACTTGTTATAACGAAAGTTTGTTTATTCAATTAAAAAGAGCATACGCCCTTGCCAGGTTAACCTGCAAATTTTGTTTCAGAAATCCGTGAGCAGGTTGTTGTCAAAAATAAAGATCATTTTTAATAAATATGCTTTAAAAGTTATTCAGATAATGCTGTTAACACGGTTATGAACATTTGTTGACATTAGTTATTAAAGTATTGAACACTAACATATTTATATGCTTGTGAAGGTCTGATTACGCGTTAATAACTCCCAACAAAACACATAACCATAAATCTGATCAAAAAGTTATACCGCTATTAACAAGCTATAATAAGCATCATTTTTATTTTAAATTTTAAAAAAAGGAAGATGTAATTATATAGAGTGTTGATAAGTGTGATAACTGCAAAAATGGCCTTATGTATAGCAAAAAAAGGAAAGAATATATTTGGAAGAGGAAAGATAGAAGGAATCAAATCTATCTTAAAGCAAGAAATTGAAAGGAAATCGAGGCGTTACGATTCACGTTTTATTGGAAGGAAGAATTAATGTAGCCTGCAACGACAAAAATCCCTGCAAGAAAGATTATTATAAAAAGCAATGGCGGTAAATAATAGCTTTTTTTACGTATTTTCATAGTTTCTGATTTAATCCCATTTGGATTTATTGCCCGGCATTTGGCTTAAAAGGAATGCTAATTTGTGATTCACACCTTAATTACTTTGCCGATAGTTTTTCATTTATATAAACGAATATAACGCACAAATGTTACAACTATATTATGATAATTTTAAGAAATCGTAAATAATCTGATCACTTCATCCCCTGAAATATTAGTATTCAGCTCATTATAGCGGCTATTATAAGTAGTATTAACGTAAAGTTTATCCTTATATACTGCTAGTCTCGAAGAATAGCCTTATTTTTGACACTTAATTTTAGAACGCATTTAATGCCAAGGAATAAAAAAAAGAAAACTTCAAATAAACTAACAGACCTTACCCAAAGAATTCTCAAGTTTCTCAGAAAAACCCCCGGTAAAACCTTTGATCATAAAGAGATCGCAGATCATCTTAAAGTAGATGACGCCACTAGCCGCAATCAGATCGTAAAAGAACTTAATAAGCTTAGCGAAAAAAAGAAGGTTACTCAATCAAATAAAGGTGAGTTTCTGGTAGAGGACAGTAAACATTACCACACCGGTATTTTAGATGTTGCATCTCGAGGCGGTGGTTATGTTATGGTGGAAGGAATGGATGAAGATATTCACATTTCAGAAAAAAAACTCAACCATGCCCTGCACGGTGATGAGGTAAAACTTTATATACATAAACAGCGCAGAAGTAAAAAGCATGAAGGTGAGATTGTAGAAGTATTAAAGCGCAAGACCGATGAATTTATTGGTGTTATACAGATTCTTGATAATTTTGCCTTTGTAAAAACTTCGGCAACAGGGAAAATGTATACTGATGTTTTTGTGCCAAAATCCAACTATAATGGGGCAAAAAATGGCGAAAAAGTACTTGTTAAGTTGGAAGAATGGGAAGCAAATAGGGATTCGCCAACTGGTAAGGTGATCAGAATATTAGGAATGCCCGGCGAGCACAATACTGAAATACATGCAATTCTTGCGCAGTATGGACTTCCAAGTGATTTTCCGGAAGAAATTGAGGATTTTGCCAATAAACTGGATACATCAATTCAAGCTTCAGAAATTAAAAAACGCCGGGATATGCGACGCGATCTCACGTTTACCATAGATCCCAAGGATGCTAAGGATTTTGATGATGCCATAAGTCTTACGGTGCTTCCCAACGGTAATTATGAAGTGGGAATCCATATTGCAGATGTAAGCCATTATTTGACTCCCGGAACCATTCTTGATGATGAGGCCTATGAGCGTGCAACTTCCGTTTATCTTGTGGATAGAGTAGTGCCCATGTTGCCAGAAATTCTTTCAAATAACGCCTGTTCTCTAAGGCCACATGAAGAAAAATATACATTTTCAGCAGTTTTCGAAATGGATAGGGAAACCGCAAAGGTTCATAAGGAGTGGTTTGGTCGCACAGTAACTTACAGTGACGCACGTTTTGCCTATGAAGAATCGCAGCACATAATTGAAACCCGCGCAGGTTTTATTCCAGCAGATATTTCCATAACCGGTAACGAATATACCGCAGACGATAAAGTGGTGGAAGCGACTCTAGAACTTAATAAACTTGCCAAGATCATGCGCCGCCAGCGTATGAAGGATGGAGCAATCTCCTTTGATAAAGTAGAGGTGAAATTTAACCTGGATGAGGATAATGAGCCCATAGGTGTTTTCTTTAAAACCGCAAAAGATGCCAATAAGCTCATTGAAGAGTTTGCACTTTTAGCAAATAGAAAAGTAGCCGAATTCATAGGGAAACAAAGCCCGAAAAAGACTTTTATATACCGGATACACGATGAGCCCAATGAAGAAAAACTAGCTGCGCTTGGTACCATTGCAGGTAAGTTTGGCTATAAAACCAATTTTAAAGACCGAAAATCAACCGCAAACTCATTAAATGGTCTATTGGAAAACGTACAGGGTAAAAAAGAACAGAACCTTATAGATACGCTCACCATACGTACCATGAGCAAAGCGGTGTATAGCACAGATAATATAGGTCATTACGGACTCGCTTTTGACTATTATTCGCATTTTACGTCACCTATTAGACGTTATCCAGATGTTATGGTACACCGTCTATTGCAGCGTTATTTGGATGGTGGTAAATCGGCCAGTGAAGAAGAATACGAAGAGAAGTGCAAGCACAGTTCAGATATGGAATATCTGGCTACAAGTGCAGAGCGCGATTCCATAAAATACATGCAGGTGAAGTTCATGCAAGATCACAAAGACGAGATCTTTTTGGGTGTTATTTCAGGAGTGACCACTTGGGGAATTTTTGTTGAGATTGTGGAAAATAAGTGCGAGGGAATGATTCGTGTGCGCGACATTGAAGGTGATCACTACGAGTTTGACAAGGAACTGTATGCAGTTGTAGGTAAAAAGACCAAGAAAGTGATCACTTTAGGTGATGAGGTTTATGTGCGCGTTAAAGAAGCAGATCTTGTTAGAAAAAATCTTGATTTTACACTTGTTGGAAAACAGGAAGAAGTAGATAGTGTTTAAACTGTAACAAAACAGAAATATAGTTGTCATTTAAGGGAATGGAGCGTCAGCTTTATTCCCTTTTTTTAGTCTCAATCTAAAACTTTTCAAAGGGAGAAGCTTTAATCGTTAAAGCTGCTCTTTTGAAGTAAATTTTTGGGAACTTTTCAATAGTAAAAATTTACAGGCAAGAATGTCTATAAAATCGAATTTTAAAAATATTTTTAGTATGAAAAACGCAGTATATTTTGTTCTTCTCTTATTGAATTTCGGGGTTTATGCTCAGAATCCGGAATTGCGCGATATGGGAAATTTTAATAGTATAAAGGTGTTTGACCGAATGCACGTGAACCTGATAAAATCTTCTGAAAATAAAATTGAACTTTCTGGAAGGGATGTTGATGCTATTGAGCTTATAAATAAAGGCGGTGAGTTGAAGATAAGGATGCAAATTGACAAGGTTTTTGACGGAGATTGCACTTTTGTAAAAGTGTTTTATACCGATTTAAAAGTAATAGACGGAAATGAAGGCGCGCATATTGTGGCCAATGAACTTATAGAGCAGGATGCGATTGAGATCAGGGCGCAGGAAGGTGCTCAGATAGAAGCAGGATTAGAAGTTAAAAATGCCGAAATACGCGTAGTTACCGGCGGAATTATTCAGTTGAATGGGCGCGCGGTACATCAACATGTAGAGATCAATACGGGTGGTATTTTTGAGGGTAAAGAATTGCATACCGAAACAACTGCTATTCGCGTACAGGCTGGGGGAGAAGCTTCCATTTATGCAACGCAGTCCGCCAAAATAAAAGTGCGTGCGGGTGGTGATATTTATGTTTACGGCAATCCAAAAGAGGTAGAAGAAAACAAATTCATAGGTGGCACTGTCAAGATTATGCGCTAAATAGGCCTAAAACTGCTACATTTGTAGCAAACGATGCCACTTTTTAGATGCTCCAAGATCTTTCTACCGCCATACCATTAGGTTTTTTACTTGCTTTTTTAGTTGGTC
>JBBPYO010000463.1:0-3156 GCA_038199845.1 Flavobacteriales bacterium | reverse complement strand
TGGGCTTCATCTCAGCCATATCTTCCTCATGCAATTGCGGCATAAGTTCGTAGACTGTTTCAAAAGCATCTTTCGCCACATCATAGGAGTGATATGTTCCATAATCGCGATCGCTATTTACATAGATCAAATAGAAATCCTCTTCATCGGTTTTGTCTGCGATACCGTATTGCTTTTCGCCAAAATGCGCCTTAAACCGCGCATCCAGCTTCTTATAATAATCGCTCACGGGAATGGTAACCGTTTTTTCGCCCTCATAACGGAAATAATCGATCTCATAACCCCGCTTCCGTGAAACAGAAATCCCGGAAACATCGTAAGCATCATGACTGAAAATATCACGGACTTTCGCATCTTTCTTCAGATCATAAAGTATAATTTTCACCTTATCGCCTTCCAGATTGGAGATCACATAGGCTTCATCCTTATTCTCACTGGAGTAATCAAAACCCAAAATGGAAAACGCATCTTTCCAGTTAAGGCTTTTCAACAGCTCATATTCTCCGGCATCGTTTGTATAATATAAATCCTGCTCCACGCCATCGCGCATACGGGTAAATGCCTTAAGGTTTCCATCTTTATCAAAATCATAACCTGTAATGGGGTTTGCCTCGTCGTCGTTACTGTATAACTGGGTAAGTTCGCCGCTTACCACATTCAGTTTATAAGGATCAAAAATCGCGGGATTGTTCTTGTTCATCGAAATGATGATATGGTCTTTATCCTCTTTCAGCAAACGCAAAATACTGGCTTTTGCACCGTCAAATGGAGTAAGATCTTTGGCATCGCCACCATCTACATTTACCGCAAAAAGATGGTAATTCTCGTCGCCGCCTTTATCCATAGCATAAATGAGACGCTCATTGTTCACCCAACCATAACCGCGTATGAGTTCGTCTTTTTCTTCCACCGCACGTTTGATTTCGCCGGTTTCACGTGTTTTAACCATCACGTGGCGTTTTCCCTCGCTGTCTTTTTCCAGATACGAAATGTATTTTCCATCTGGAGAAACATTAAAACTCGCCGCTTTTGGCTTCGCAAAATAATCTTCAACTTGATACTTAAAGTTTCCGGTATCTAAGGCCGCAAGTTCTTTAAGCGATTCATCTGTAGTGACAAGTTCTGGATTTCCGGGAAGTGACGTGATTTCTTTTGTGCTCATAACGCAATAATTTATGGGCGCAAAGCTAAAGAGATCGTTTTGATTAAGTCGAAAAATAGCGTTAAACTCCTTCCTAAACTCCTCCTCTAATCCTTCCCAAGGATGGGAACACGTGCAAATAAATCTTTCCACCTAAATATGTTGAAAAATGATAAGCCCGCGTCCGAGTTAACAGCTCCTCCCCTTGGGGGAGGCTGGGTGGGGAAATTCGGCTAAAAAAGGAACCTGCAAACCAATATTTAGGAATTCATCTTCGTAAATTTGCGAAAGCTAGCCGCTCGGCCCCCAACTCAAAAAATACCATGACCCCAGAGGAAACCGCGATCAAGACTACTTATTTCAGCATTGTGGGAAACCTTCTCCTTGCGCTTATTAAGGGTTTTGCCGGTGTTTTTGGAAATTCCTACGCACTTATTGCAGACGCGATCGAATCTACCACAGATATTTTTTCATCCTTTTTTGTACTTCTGGGCCTTAAGTATGCCAAGCGCCCCGCAGATGATAACCATCCCTATGGTCACGGCAAAATTGAACCGCTCATCACTTTTGTGGTGGTCGCTTTTCTGGTCACTTCGGCAACGGTTATCGCTTATGAAAGTATACAAAATATACGTACGCCGCATAAAGTCCCTAAAGCCTGGACACTTATTGTTTTGGGTATTATTATCGTCTGGAAAGAAGTTTCCTACCGCTTGGTTATGCGCAAGAGTGCTGAAACTCAAAGTTCACTGCTCAAAGCAGATGCGTGGCACCACCGCAGCGATGCGATCACTTCGGTGACCGCCTTTGTGGGGATTTCCATTTCTCTAATTTTTGGTAAAGGTTATGAAACGGCAGACGATTGGGCCGCATTGGCGGCAGCCGCTTTTATTCTTTATAACAGTTATCTGATTTTAAGACCTGCCCTTGGCGAAGTTATGGACGAGCAACGTCATCATGAACTGGTAAATGATGTCCGTGAAATTTCATTAACGGTAAAAGGAATAAAAGCAACCGAAAAATGTTACATCCGAAAATCGGGCATGAAATTTCATGTAGATCTGCACGCCAGGGTCAATGGTGACATAAGTGTTACCGAAGGGCATAGATTAGCCCATGAATTAAAAGATGTTTTAGTTGAAAAAATGCCAAATATAGACAACGTTCACATTCATATTGAACCTTTTGAAAATCACCCAGAATAGTTCTATTTTTCAGCATTTTAAGCCGAAAATCGGCTGATTTACCCGTTTTTTACCAGGTCCTTCCGCGCAATTCCAGCGCAGCTTTAAGCACATCTCTCTGACTGATTTGCCCCACGAGCTTTCCATTCTCAAGAATGGGAAAACGGCGGTGCCTTTGCTCCAGGAACTTCTTGGCCGCATCAAATACGTTCATGTCTCCATCAATTGTATCTACATTGCACGCCATGTTACTTTCCACCGTGGCATTGTCAATAGGCATATTGTAGTAGCGGCTATCGCTGATGCCCTTCATACAATCTCCTTCTGAGATCACGCCAAGCAATTCATTGTTTTCATTTACCACCGGGCCGCCAGAAATACCATGTTTGATGAGTAATTCCATCACCTCCATAATAGACTGTTCAGGTCTGAAAGTGATAAGTTTCCGCGTCATATAATCAGACACACGAATGTTGACCGGTGCTTCTTTTACCTTAGAGCGCTTGCCCATAAAACTTTTGATTCCCATAATTATTTTGTTTTCAGTCTATTAAAATACAAAATTTTTACGAGCACATTTGAGAAATCTGATTCTGGGATTAAAAAAACAGCTTATTTCAGTTGAAAATTGGCTTGAAAAGGAGGTTTTTCAGATGGGGAAGCAATTAGGAATTAGGAAAAATAAAATCATCGGGTTACAGTTGACCGGTTTTTGAATGATTTTAGACATTTAAACGGGACTTCGGTACTCCCCGATAGCTATCGGGATCGCTCACGCTACAAGGAATCCACTCAGCCACCTACCAATGGTGAGAGTTTTCAGCTAAATAC
>JBBPYO010000462.1:0-5306 GCA_038199845.1 Flavobacteriales bacterium | reverse complement strand
TCTCCGGCAACTTGCCACTTTCTCCCGTAAATGTCATCATTGAAGATCCGGAGAAAGAAAATATACTTTATTTGGGAACGGATAATGGCGCTTATATTTCGATGGATTCCGGTGCAAATTGGGAATTGTTCGGTAAAAATCTGCCTGCGGTGGCGGTGCATGATTTAGCGATTCAACCGGTGGAAAAAGACCTGCTTGTTGCAACTCATGGCCGAAGTATCTATCTCGCAGATATAGAACCCTTTGAGGCGACAAAAGATATGGAAACCTTACAGCTTTTTGACATCAAGGAAACGCAGTTTTCTTCGCGCTGGGGAAGCAAACGCACCTGGGGAAAAGCCAACACACCAAATGTGCAACTGGTTTTATTTTCTCCCGAAGCCGGTGAAGCGTTGGTTACGTTAAGATCTGAAAGTGACCGAGAAATCAAACAATGGAAAGTTGCCACTACAAAAGGTTATAATTATGTGGATTATGACCTTTCCATATCAGAAAACGGCAGAAAACTGCTAGAAAATGGCAAAAAAGGCCTGAAAATCGAAAAGGCTGAAAATGATGCTTATTATCTGCCTGTTGGGACGTATGTTGTTACCGTTTCCATTAATGGAAAATTTGCTAAGACAAAGCTTGTAATTAAAGATAGTCAATAAGATCACTCGTTGGCTAGCGTGCGCTAAAGCAATTGTAAAAATCTATCTATGAGCAGAAAATATAAATTCCATAATTCAACTGCTCCATATTTTGTAAGTTTTGCGACCGTAAACTGGATCAATGTCTTTACCCGACAAGTTTATTTTGATATTCTGGCGGATAGTATCAACTACTGCCGCGCAGAAAAAGGAATGGAACTGTACGCGTATTGCTTTATGCCCAATCATGTTCATTTCGTATTTCGCTCCACAAAGGACGACCCTACTGGTCTATTGCGGGATTACAAAAAACACACTGCCAAAACACTCCTTAAGGCCATCTCTGATAACCCCAAGGAAAGTCGAAAAGAATGGATTTTATGGATGTTGAAAAGAGCCGGGGCAAAGGCCGCCAATGTTACAACGTATAAATTCTGGCAGCACAACAATCAACCCATTGAATTATGGAGCGAGAAAGTAATTAAGCAAAAAATAGATTATATTCATAATAATCCTGTAGTGGCAGGTTTTGTTACAGATCCTACAGACTGGAAGTACAGCAGTGCACGAAATATGGCAGATCTGGATGCCGCATTTGAAATCGATCCCATTGGATTCTTATAGTCGATCGTTGCTTCCTAGTCACTCGTTGCAAACGAGTGCCAGTCCGGAATTGACAAATTATAATTCTGTTTAAGCAGTACATTGTTCCGCAAGCGTTTTCGCTGTTAGGCTTAAACATTTTGTGCCCTTATTTATACCCATTCCAAAAGGGGGCTTAAAGTTTGTGAAACAGCGGTGTGAGCCGTAAATTTGTACAACTAAATCAAAATTATAAAATAAATGGGAATCATTTCCTCTTCAATAGCCCGAAAGTTTGCCATGGCGCTTTCCGGTTTATTTCTCGTATTCTTTTTAGCGCAGCATTTTACGATCAATATTACTTCGACTTTTAGTCCAGAAACCTTTAATTCCTGGTCTCATTTTATGGGGACCAATTTTGTAGTTCAGGCATTACTTCAACCCGTTCTTATTTTCGGTGTGGTTTTTCACTTTATTATGGGTTTTGTACTGGAATACAGAAACCGCAATGCACGTGGTGTTAAATATGAAAGTTTTAAGGGCAATAAAAATTCCACTTGGGTTTCAAGAAATATGCTTATTTCTGGATTAGTGATCCTGGCATTTTTAGGCCTTCACTTTTACGATTTCTGGGTTCCGGAATTAATACATAAATACGTTGAATCCCATCCCGATGATGCAGGCAGATACTATCCAGAGCTTCTGGCAAAGTTTGAAAGCCCCGTACGAACCAGTCTGTATTGCCTTGCTTTTGTTTTACTGGCACTGCACTTATATCACGGCTTTGCTTCCTCGTTCCAATCCGTTGGCTTTAACAACAAATACGCGACAGCGCTGAAAAAATTCGCCAAGGTCTATGCAATCGCAATTCCTGCCGGATTTATTTTTATCGCGCTCGTACTTCACTTTAAAAATTAAATTATGTCCATATTAAAAGCATCTATGCCCGAAGGGCCACTTAAAGATAAGTGGACACAACATAAAAATGATATTAACCTGGTTAACCCTGCCAACAAGCGTAATATTGATATTATCGTGGTGGGAACGGGTCTTGCCGGTGGCAGTGCTGCCGCCACGCTTGCTGAACTCGGCTATAATGTAAAAACATTTTGTTACCAGGATTCTCCGCGCCGCGCGCATTCTATTGCTGCACAGGGAGGAATCAATGCTTCAAAAAATTATCAAGGGGATGGAGATTCTAACTATCGTCTGTTCTATGATACCGTAAAAGGTGGTGATTACCGCTCTCGCGAAGAGAATGTATATCGTCTGGCTCAGGTTTCTTCAAATATTATTGACCAGTGTGTGGCACAGGGCGTTCCCTTTGCGCGTGAATATGGTGGTTTGCTTGATAACCGTTCGTTCGGTGGCGTGCTCGTGTCACGTACGTTTTATGCCAAAGGCCAAACGGGGCAACAGTTATTGCTTGGCGCCTATTCCGCTATGAACCGCCAGATCAATCGCGGAAAAATACAGGCATTTAATCGTCACGAAATGCTTGATCTTGTTTTGGTTGACGGTAAAGCCCGTGGTATTATTGCCCGTGACCTTGTGAGTGGTGCGATTGAAAGACATTCCGCACATGCTGTAGTGATCGCTTCCGGTGGTTATGGTAACGTTTTTTACCTTTCCACAAATGCGATGGGTAGTAATGTAATGGCCGCTTGGCGTACGCACCGCCGCGGTGCTTATTTTGCCAACCCTTGTTATACGCAGATTCACCCAACCTGTATTCCGGTTTCCGGTGATCATCAGTCTAAATTGACCTTGATGTCGGAATCGTTACGTAACGATGGTAGGATCTGGGTTCCAGCGAAAAAAGAAGACGCCGAAGCGGTACGTACCGGTAAACTGAAACCTACCGAAATCAAGGAAGAAGATCGCGATTACTACTTGGAGCGTCGGTATCCTGCCTTTGGCAACCTGGTCCCGCGTGATGTTGCTTCACGTGCTGCAAAAGAACGTTGCGATGCCGGTTTTGGTGTAAATAAAACAGGCGAAGCCGTTTATCTCGATTTTGACGCTGCTTTTACGCGCTACGGAAAGGAAAAGGCATTCAGTTCTGGTATGGATAATGCTACAGATGCAGAAATAAGAAGTCTGGGCGAGGCCGAAGTGGAAGCCAAATACGGTAACCTCTTCCAGATGTATGAAAAAATTGTAGATCAAAACCCTTATAAAACACCGATGATGATTTACCCGGCGGTGCATTATACCATGGGCGGTCTATGGGTAGATTATAATTTACAGACAACAATTCCAGGTTGCTACGCGGCTGGTGAAGCCAATTTCTCAGACCACGGCGCAAACCGCCTAGGTGCTTCTGCACTTATGCAGGGCCTTGCAGATGGATATTTTGTACTTCCATACACGATAGGCGATTATCTGTCACATGACATTCGCACGGGAAAAATACCTACCGATTCGCCAGAATTTGACCAGACGGAAAAAGATGTGCGCGAGCGACTTGATAAATTAATGAATGCGGGTGGAAAACACTCTGTTGATCATTACCATAAGAAACTGGGCAAAATCATGTGGAACAAATGTGGTATGTCCCGTAATGCCGAGGAGCTTCAGGAAGCGATGGAAGAAATTGCCGCGCTACGGAAGGATTTCTGGGAAAACGTACGTGTGCCAGGTTCTGCTGACACAAAAAATGCTGAACTTGAAAAAGCAGGCCGCGTAGCTGATTTTCTTGAGCTTGGGGAGCTTTTTGCTAAAGATGCATTGACGCGAAATGAATCTTGCGGCGGTCACTTCAGAGAAGAATACCAGACTGCAGATGGAGAAGCTTTGCGTGATGATGAGAACTTCCAGTTCGTTTCTGCTTGGGGATATAATATAAACCCAAGGGAATCACAATTGCACAAAGAAGAATTAACTTTTGAAAATATAGAAGTTAAGACCAGAAGTTATAAGTAGATTAGTTCAACTAAGAATAAAAATAAGATAGAAGGGCTCTGTGGTTAAAGCAAATTATTAGCATTTTAACTTAATTCCCTCTTTAAAATAAAATCACATGAAACTCACACTAAAAATATGGCGTCAAGAAAGTCCCAAAGCCAAAGGTGGCATGAAGACTTATACGATAGACGGTATAGATGGAGATATGTCTTTCCTTGAAATGTTGGACATGCTTAATGAAGATTTGATCAATAAAGGAGAAATACCGGTAGAATTTGACCATGATTGCCGCGAGGGGATCTGCGGTAGCTGTTCACTGCAGATCGATGGAGAACCGCACGGTCCAGATCGTATGGTAACCACTTGCCAGTTGCACATGCGTAAATTTAAAGATGGAGATACTATTGTTATTGAACCTTTTCGTGCAAAAGCTTTTCCTGTAGTAAAAGACCTGATCGTAGACCGTTCTGCTTTTGACCGCATCCAGCAGGCTGGGGGTTATATTTCAGTAAATACTTCTGGAAATACTGTTGATGCCAACGCGATCCCAATCGAAAAAGAAAAAGCAGATGAGTCATTTTATGCAGCTACGTGTATAGGTTGTGGAGCATGTGTGGCAGCTTGTAAAAATGCAAGTGCAATGCTCTTTACCTCAGCGAAAGTTTCTCAGTTTGCATTGTTACCACAAGGAGAAGTTGAAGCGTCTGAACGTGTTGAAAACATGGTGCGCCAGATGGATCTTGAAGGTTTTGGAAACTGTACCAATACCGGAGCTTGCGAAATAGAATGCCCTAAAGGAATTTCTCTTGAGAATATCGCACGTATGAACCGCGAATATATGAGCGCAGTTTCGGAAGGATAATTTAATAGAAAAAAAGGCTATTTAGACCTGACAGTTTTTGAAACTTATCAGGTCTTTTTTTATGCCATCAACCATTCCACTACATCACTCATTTTGGCAACGCGAATAATTTTAATGGTATAATCTTGCTTGGGGACTTTGCAATACTGGGAAATCATTATATGTTCAAAACCGAGTTTTTCGGCCTCCAGAATGCGCTGTTCTATACGTGGCACGGGGCGTATTTCACCAGCAAGACCCACTTCAGCAGCAAAACAAATAGTTTTTGTAACCGCGACATCTTCATTACTCGATAAAATCGCAGCCACCACGGCAAGATCAATAGC
>JBBPYO010000461.1:0-7104 GCA_038199845.1 Flavobacteriales bacterium | reverse complement strand
TAATATTTTGGTTTTTCGATACAAGAACCCGAAACCGTGATTATGCGCTCTGGGTTGAATTTCCCAGTCAAAAGTTGCTCACCTATAATTACCAGGTCCGCCGCATTTATCGTCCATACCGTTTCCCCTTTATTCACCGGTTTCAACATATTGATCTGAGTACCCACGTTTCCAGAAGGATGTGGACCGGAAACACCATGAAGCACGACATCATTAAGTTCTGAAAATATGGAGGGACCGTTTTTAGGAACCCCTATATGTACAGAACCTTCAGTTAGCTTACTTAGCGCGGTTACCGCAGCTTGTAGCATAGCCTTCTTGCCTTCTAAAACGATCTCAAGATCAGGGGCCAATGGACCACTATTGTATCCAGATATAAATATATCACGGGGCGCCTCATCAGTATCCGCGATTATATCATAGGGACGCTGTTTGATCAACGGCCAGAGACCGGAAGAAAGCAGACGTATCTTAAGCTCTTCAGCACTGGAGGTCGCGGGATCAATTTTACCATAATCGGCATAGGTATCTTTTCCATCAGCTTCAATGCTAATATGAGTGATTACACGCTTTGCCCCACGTCGTATTTCTCTGAGAACACCACTTACGGGTGATACAAATTGAATAGACTTATCAGTTTTCGAATAAAAAATAGGGTCACCAGCGTTAAAGGTGTCACCTTCTTTGATCATCATTTTAGGAGTAATAAGATGAAAATCAGAAGGTTTGATCGTATACGTTCTTGACTTCGTAGCGTCTTTCACCGTCTTATCGGCTTCACCCACTAGTTTGATGTCAAGACCTTTTTTGACCTTAATGTCTTTTGACATAGAAAAAATATGTTAAATTTTTTGTTCAACCCACCCTATATTTAAGAAATGCAAATTAGGTTTTGGGTTGGCAAATTTACAAATTTTAGATAGTTAACGCACATGTTAACAGAATAAAAATGTTAAACAATATGTATTAAATTTCACTTATTGTGCTATAAAATGGTATAGCTCTTTTACGAAAACATTGTAGTTAAAAACAAGCCTACTTTTGTTACCTTTGAAGACCATTTTATTCATACAATGAAGATACGAATACTACTCCCCATTTTTATATTTTTTATTACACTTTCTTCAGCCCAAGTTGAAATGGAAATTCCTGCCCCGCCCTTTATAAAAACCGTGCAGTTTAGAGGGGATACACCTCTTAGCCAATTGCCGCTAATACGCCTTGGGGAAAATCTGCGGATTAGTTTTGATGATATTATAGGTGACGAGGCAGATTATTATTATACCATTGAACACTATAACGTAGACTGGACTCCCAGCGTCTTGGCCAAGACAGAATATATGAACGGTTTTGACAACATACGTATTTTTGAATACACAAACTCGCTCGCTACTCTTCAAATCTTCACGCACTACGAACTCAACATCCCAAACAAAAACACCCGAGCGCTTACAAAATCGGGTAATTATATGCTGAAAATTCGCAACAGCGACAAGGAGATTGTTTTTTCTCGCAAATTTATGATCTATGATCCGCAGGTTAGCGTAGGCGTTGAAATACTTCGGACAAGAGATCTAAAGTTCGTTGAAGAAAAACAAGTGGTTAATTTTAAGGTCGATTCTGGTGAAGAACCGCTTATCAATCCAAAAGAGAATGTGTATCCTTTACTTATACAGAACAACAATTTACAACAAACCATTGGCGGACTCGCGCCTCAATATTACATAGGCAATATCTTGCAATATCGTTATGATGAAGAAGCTTCCTTTTTTGCGGGCAACGAATTCCTGGCTTTTGAAAACAAAGACGTGCGCGCAGCTACAAATAGGGTTCAGTATATAGAATTGACTGAATTATACCACAATTACCTATATATAGATCCCACGCGTGCAGACAAAGTCTACACGTATAATCCCGATATAAATGGAAATTTTGTAATACGCACCCTGCAGGGCAACAATCCCGATATCGAAGCAGAGTACGCATGGATTCACTTTGGCATACAACATGAGCAGCTTCCGCCAGGCCAAGATATATACATTAATGGCAATTTCAATAATTATGTAATTGAAGATGCTGTTAAGATGAACTTTAATGTAGAAGCTGGCATTTACGAGTTGCCGCTACTTCTTAAACAGGGTTATTACGATTATAATTATATTGTTGCAGAAAATGGAATTGCGCTCCCATGGAATCCCGTAAGCGGTGATTTCTGGCAAACCGAAAATGAATATAATGTACTTATTTATTACCGCAGACCGGGTGGACGTTTTGATGAGCTTATAGGTTTGGGCAACGCGCTTTCCACTTCTATTGCTAGTGTTAGGCGGAATTAGAAAGTTGGATGAAAAGCAGTTGAGAGAACACCAGTTCCTTGTTTCAGGGTAAAAACACCCTATTTGACCTAAAAACCGCCTTTTTTAGCTGAAAATCGACCATTATTTACACGTAATTTTACATTCCTTAAAACGGCATGCGGTAAATTTTTCTATTTTTGAGCGTGCGTGATAAAGATATTCCATCCAGCAGTAGAAAATCGCTTACCTATCGCGATAAGCTGTGCCTTAATTGCGGCACTCCACTAGACATTAGTGACCGCTTCTGCCATAACTGCGGTCAGCGGAATTCAACTAAAAGACTTACCGCTTTCGATTATTTCAATGAGTTTTTAATGAGCGTGATCACCTTCGACTCCCGCATTTTTTACACTATAAACGATCTGTTTTTTAAGCCGGGAACGATAAGTCGCAATTATATTGCCGGCAAACGTGCGAAGTATGCCAATCCCTTTCGGTTTTTTCTCAGTGTGAGTATCATATTTTTCCTGTTCAGTAGTTTCCTCGATTATTTTAAACCCGTTGATTCTGAACCTGAATTCAATCTATTTTCTAATACAGAGCCTATCAAGCCTTCATTAAATTATAATACAGCGGAAAATGATACTTTAAAAATCGATCAAAATATTGAATTGGATAAAAATGATGCTTACGAGTATATCACTTCGCAAAACTTGGATACCTTAACCTTTTTCAGTAAAAACGCACGCAAGGGATTGCTTTTCTATCAGTTCTTTGAAGCTAGCGGAATCGCAGATCCAGGACAAGCCATGGATAGTCTCCACTATAATAAAAGCAAGTATAATTTATGGCTTTATAGCAAAAACAAAATGATTGGTCAGGTTAAAGAAAATCCCAAAGCCTTTACTGACTATATCCGGGCAAAAGTCCCATTTTTCCTGTTTTTCTTCACTCCGGTGTTTTCACTTTTCTATCTTTTTATCTATTTCAGATGGTATTCTTTTGAGGTGGTCAAACGGTCTGTATGGAATTCAAACCAAAAAACGATCTATTTTATGGTGCATAAAACCCGATTTGGGACTGTTTTTGGCATTATTCTAAGCCGAATATACTGGCTGTTTATCGTGCGGCGTAGCGTCAATTATATGGAACATATGATTTTCAATTTCCATACGCTCATTTTCTTCTTTCTGGGTTTTTTACTTTGCCTTTTACCCGATTTTTTGTTGGGATCCAATTTATTCAGCGGATTATTTCTAGTAATATGCCCTTTGTATTTCTATAAAGCCATGCGCAATTTCTACCGGGAAAGTAGGATCGTGACCATAGTAAAGCTTATAACTATAAATTTTGTATTTTTAATGCTGGGAGGAATAATAGCTGCTTTTTTCTTTACGGCATGGGCGGCGATCTATTAAAATTATGGTAGAACAGATCACAAAAGGAATACGAATTTCGGTAGTCACGCATTTTGAAGGGACGTTTTACAAAAACCAACAGATCAATTTTGCTTTTGGCTATCAGATCACAATTGAAAATAAAAGTGCGGTTAGCGTACAACTTATTTCCCGTCATTGGGAAATTCTTGACGCCCTCAATCCGCTAGAAATTGTGGAAGGTGACGGTGTTATTGGCCAGCAGCCCATTTTACAGCCTGGTGAATTGCATACGTATAGTTCGGGTTGTTTGCTCAATGCTCCCTTTGGCGCCATGCGGGGTCATTATACTATGGTCAATTTCACCACCGGTCGAAAATTCCGCGTTCTCATTCCCACATTTAAATTGCTTACCCCCTTTGCGCTAAACTGAAATTTTTGACTATTTAACTTTTGAAGTGCAATATCCCATTTCCTTAAGTGAATTTTAGCATAATCAGTACCGTAGTACTGCCGTGCTCCGCGCCTAATTTTGTATTTTGGCACTATTGAAAGTTAAATCATAAACCGAACACACAATGGGAAAAGGATTTTTTGAAGTACCTCTGGCAGTTAATGAACCTGTAAAAACTTACGCTCCGGGCTCTCCCGAACGTGAAGCAGTTCTTAACACCTATAAAGAGTTATATAATAGCACAATAGATGCGCCGCTTTACATCAACGGCAAAGAAATAAAAACTAACAATACGCGTACCATGTCACCTCCTCACGATCACAAGCACAGTCTTGGGGAATATCATCTCGCGGAAAAATCACATGTGCAGGATGCTATAGACGGCGCCTTAGAAGCACGTAAAAATTGGTCAAAGTTGCCATGGGAACAGCGCGCTGCGGTATTTCTGAAAGCAGCAGAGCTTATACAAGGGCCTTACCGCAATAAAATCAACGCAGCGACCATGCTGGCGCAATCTAAAAATATTTATCAAGCGGAAATTGATTCGGCTTGTGAACTTATAGACTTTTTGCGCTTTAACGTGCAGTATATGTCGCAGATTTATGAAGATCAGCCAGAATCTAGCAGCGCTGCCTGGAATCGTGTAGAACAGCGCCCGTTAGAAGGTTTTGTTTATGCCGTAACCCCTTTTAATTTCACGGCTATTGCCGGAAATCTTCCCTCTTCCGCAGCACTTATGGGAAATACCGTAGTATGGAAACCTAGCGACAGTCAGGTCTATTCTGCTAAAGTAATCATGGATGTTTTCCGCGAAGCGGGAGTGCCAGATGGTGTTATTAACCTAGTGATGGGAGATCCAGAAATGATCACAGATACGGTAATAGCCAGCCCAGATTTTGCTGGGATTCATTACACCGGTTCAACAACTATTTTCAAAGATATTTGGAAAAAAATAGGCGATAATATCCATAATTATAAGACCTATCCACGGATTGTGGGCGAGACCGGTGGTAAAGATTTTATTCTTGCACACCCCACGGCCAGCACAAAACAGGTCGCTACCGCAATTGCTCGCGGCGCCTTTGAATTTCAAGGTCAAAAATGTAGTGCAGCTAGTAGATGCTATATTCCAGAATCCATTTGGGGAGAAGTAAAAGAATTTTTAATCGAAGATATCAAGTCTTTTAAGATGGGAAGCCCAGAAGATATGGGCAACTTTATTAACGCGGTTATCCACGAGCGCTCTTTTGACAAGTTGGCTAAATATATAGACCAGGCAAAAGCTGATGATAATGTAGAAATTGTAGCTGGTGGGAATTATGACAAGTCCAAGGGTTACTTTATAGAACCAACTGTAATTGTAGCTAAAGATCCCAAGTATGCAACAATGCAGGAAGAACTTTTTGGTCCTGTAGTCACGATTTATGTCTATGAAGATTCTAAATGGGAAGAAACCTTGCAACTTGTAGATACAACAAGTCAGTACGCACTTACCGGAGCTGTTCTGGGAACAGACCGTTACGCAATTGCTCAAGCGACCGATGCGCTGCAAAATTGTGCTGGTAACTTCTATATTAACGATAAATGTACAGGAGCGGTTGTAGGCAACCAGCCCTTTGGCGGAGCGCGTAATTCAGGCACAAATGACAAAGCCGGAAGCATGATTAATTTACTGCGATGGGTTTCTCCACGTCTTATTAAAGAGACCTTTGTAACACCTATTGATTACAGATATCCTTTTTTAGGTGAATAACCGGTTATTTTAAACTGAAAATAGACTAAAACCGCCAATTTAACTAGGGCGGTTTTTTTATTTGCCAACTTTCCAATGTTACCTTAATGTTACGTAATTGTAAATTTATTATTATCTCTGGGAAAAATTTTGTAACTTTACAGCATAAATAAAAGACGGACTATGATGACTGAAGAAAATAAAATGTATGTTTTAAAGGTAAAATATACACTGATAGATGTTACCAAGAAGAAATCAAATCGTAAGGTAACCCGAAAAAAGGAGAAATTGTATCTGGTAAAAGATCCAAATACGGTAGAGGAAAAATTGAAAGATTTAGAACATTATCTACTGGAAGAACACGAACCGGAAAAATCGAATATTTTACACCAGTGCTATTCGTTTTTAAGAAACTTTGGCAGCAGATGTAATAGAACGTATTATTCTGTATTACGATCATAAAAAAGCGGCAATTGCCGCTTTTTTTATCCCTTATATTTAAGTGGTAAGTGTACCAGTTTTTTTGTTTTAAAAAAATCCTCCTTAAAATATTCTTCCAGTTCAAAAATTTTAGCTGTTTTATATACCGCCAACTCTTCGCTTAGATCGCCGCCTTTAAGATATAAAATACCATTTTTCAGCTCGTGTTTACTTTCTTTTGCAATGCGAGGTTTGACCCAGCGCACAAAGCTTTCCATCTGAGCCACCGCGCGGCTTACGATAAAATCGTAATGTCCTTTTACATTCTCCACTCGGTCATTGGTTGTTTTGACATTTTTTAGACCTAAACCGGTTACTACTTCGTCAACAACCTTTATTTTTTTACCAATGCTGTCAACCAAATGAAATTGCACTTCCGGAAATAAAATGGCCAATGGAATACCGGGAAAACCTCCACCAGTGCCTACATCCAAAATTGAGGAGCCAGATTTGAACTCCTGTATCTTAGCTATTCCCAACGAGTGAAGCACATGCCGAAGATAAATCTCATCAATATCTTTCCGCGAGACAACGTTAATTTTTAAATTCCAGTCTTGATATAAATGCTCCAGCTGCGTGAATTGATCGATCTGCTCGGGCTGCATATCTGGGAAATAATGAAGTATTCGTTCCATAAGTGGCTTAATTGGCGGCAAAATTAACGTTTTAGTGCGTTAAATAAGCGTCTTAAACCCTCTTAAAAAAAGATTATAATGTTATTTTTGATTATTTACAATCTTTAACCCGACTTTTACGTATATACAG
>JBBPYO010000460.1:0-3690 GCA_038199845.1 Flavobacteriales bacterium | reverse complement strand
TCGGTTACTTTTTTCAATGCTTTGGTAAGGGTTTCCCTATCGCTCCAGTCAAAATCCTTCGGAAGAATGCGATCTTCCGGGCGATTCGTTCCTAATAAATACAAAAGAGTATGCGACATATCTGCCTGAAAGCCCATATTCGGTCGGTCTACCGCCTCTAAGGTTTCGACCATGGTTTTCCAACTGTGCATTCCTCCCCAACAGATTTCCCCTTCCGCAGCCAATTTTTCATCATAATCTGCCGCTATATCACAGGCTTCACGGAATGTTTTCGCAATAAGCGCGGTGTTTTTTGCAGGATCCTTAGCCCATTCCTGAGGACTGGAAGCAGAATCTATACGGATGACGCCATAGGAACGCACTCCCTGTTCCCTAAGAATTTTCCCAAAATGGCATGATTTCTTTACCATTTCAATAAAAGTCTTTCTATCAGAATCACTGCCCAAAACCGGACCGCCCCATATAGGAGCGACCAGACTTCCCACTTTTAAATTATAGCCAGCAATTTTATCGGCTATTTTTTTAATCTCATCATCTGAACTGTTTATATTGATATGGGGATCCAGTAATCCGAGATCTACACCATCAAACTTTATCCCATTAACTTCTGCTGCAGCAGTCATTTCGAGCATTTTATCAAAAGGAATTACGGGCTCAGAATCCGGGCCTTTCCCAACAATTCCGGGCCAGGTAGCGTTATGAAGTTTGGGGAAATTATTGTTTTGCATCATCTTATATTTAAAATTAAACTTGAATTATCAATGCTATAAGAGCGTTTAAGTAAAATATTACAACTTCAAATCTGGATTTTCGGGACCGAAATGTTTTAACATTACCAACGGGTCTGTAGTAGAAATATTTACAATAGTAACCCCTTCTGTTGCTGCTTTCTCCGTAACAAAAAACTCATCATGTGTAAGTTGGCCGTAGCGGATTAAAGCTGGGGTTTCCACATTCCAAACTCCCATTTTACCATGACCTTGCATCATAATCATCCCGTAAGCTGCACTGTCTTTTATGGTAACTGTTTGACCTGGCATTACCGTAAGTTCTTTTGCACTAAAAGCATCAGAACGGTAGCAGATCCAATTCTCAACGTAGCCCTCTTTCTGCATTTCCTCTAACGGACTAACAGGAATAGGGTTCATAAATCGAGTTTCCAGTAGATTAGGATTGGTGTTTAATTCCCAATCGATAACTTCCATTAATTGATCCACATCCCCAATTCTATCTTTAGGAGTACCATTCCATAGCAATTCTTCTGGTATTATCGCTTCATTAACCAACGATTGATACATGGCAAATACATCAGAAGCTTTTTGTGGTTCATAGGTACACATGCTTCCAGGAGCATGGAGCATTCCCGGTGGAACATCCCATCCTGTGCCAGGTTCTAAGCGGAAAGCAGAAGAATAATTGGTGATTTTATTATCCCCTTTGGTGAAATTAACCAGGCATTCCCGGATTTGCTCTTTGGTAGTTCCTGGTGTTATTCCGAAGAAAGTATAAGGAAAGTCACCGCCATGGTTATTTAACTGCGGAGGAAAATAATAGGCTTCGGGTTTTCCTTTTTGACCGATTTTAGCGGCATGCTCATCGTTATGGTGAATATGATGCGGCAAGGGACCCATATTATCAAAAAATTTAGAATACATGGGCCAACTCTCATAAGTGTTCCATAATCTGTCTCCTATAATTGCTCCTTTAAGTTCGTCAATGGCATCCTTTAAGAGAATTTGTTCTTCTCGATCTCCATCTTTTACTACGATCTTACTTAAACCTTCATTTTCTCCTGTTAAAGGGCCATTTTTTGCCGGAGTTGTGGACGAAAACCAGCGTTCATTTATACCGCCTCTGGCACCTCCCAAAATATAATAGTCATCCGGATGGAGTTTTATCCTTCGTCCCGGAACACAAAATGATCGGGGAACCCATGTTGGGGCCAAACGTAGAATTCCTTTTCCCTGCTCTAAAGCGGTTTCCGCTAAACTAGTTGCCATAGTATATTTGTTTTAGTATTCAATTTCATTTTAATGTTTTCTTGTACGAGAATCTATTTTTCAAGGAGTTCCAATTCGCAGAAATATGCTCTACTTTCGCCAGGTTCTAATAGAATAAGTTCGTTTTGTTCTTTTGCTTTCAATTGACCGATGGGCGGATTTGTTCCCGGCTCAAAACCCAGAACATATTCTCCTTTACCAAAATGTTGCCAATTGGTTAACCACGGAAGTTGTTTCTTCTGAAACTTAAAAGACAACATAAGATTGATCTTCGGACTGTAAATTCCACAGGAGCATATCCCCGAATCATCTGCATCAATATCTATATAAGCGGCCTCTTCACCGCCTCCACAATGGCTTTCCAACGGAGGTTTACAAATACGAAAATCGTTTTCTTCGGTGAATAATACCGTGGTATCTCCTTCTCTGGGTTTCCATTTTCCTTCCCAAAATATTTTTGATCCTTCATCGACTAATGGCCACCCCAAATTAAAATGGTACAAAAGCATATGCGGACTAACCGTATTCCCTCGGTTAATTACCTCATCATGAATGGTGATTTTTGCTTCCCCAAGTTTGCCGGAAATAGTGCGCTTTAATTCCAGTACAGGTCCAAAAATCTGGGCTTGCCTGATAATTCCCGTAATACTCATCTCCATTTTTCCTGCAAAAGGATCGGGTTGGATTATGGAAATTATTTCAGCGGGCGTATTACTTATAAGTCCGTGTAATCCGCGTTCTCCATTTTCATCTTCCTCGGGACCGCCAACATGTGAAAGCCCGCAGGTTGTCAATAATCCGCCTCCAAAATTTCGAAGCCAGTCAATTCCTTTGTCTGCAAATCGTGCAGGTGGCAGCACTCCGCTATGACTAATCCAAGCCAGGCTGTATTGATTGTAAAAGGCATCGGCAATATCCATAGCGCGGTCTATGACCACTTTATATCGCAAACCGGTACCTGTATTGATCCAGGCCACGCGCGTCCCGCGCCCCAACCCATTATCCAGAACGGAAGTTTCTATACCGCCCAGCTGAGAAACGTGCGAGATCTTATCTTTCCAACCTATTTGTTCCAAACTTTTGTTCACCCCTAACTATTTATATTTCGGTACAATCTGTTTACTGGCTATTTTGGCAAAAAGGCCTAACAAACTGCCTTTTTAGCGGATAAATCAGCTTTTTTTCAATCGAATATTCCTGTATTCAACCTTCATAGGAGGGCCAACATGTACCTGAACCCCAATTAATCCCGAAGATTTTCTGTTGACAGTATCATTATCTGTAACATCACTCATTAAAATACCATTGATATAATGCTGCAGTCGACTGCCGTTAATGATCAAATGGCATTTATTCCAATCTTCTGCCTTAATTTTAGTTTTAAGAGAATCGGAAATTCCCAAAGAAGCGATGACTTCTCTACTTTGCCAGGCGTTATTTTTTACGTTTGCTCCTAAAGATCCTTCTTCATCTGGATTGCTTTGTGAAGTGATTACCGCTTTTTCTCCTCGATACGCCAATGTTGTGCGTTTCCTTTCTTCGTAATTCTGACCCGTATATCGGTTTTGACCGTCAATATCTGCCTGATAACCACGAAGTGCAAATGGGACGCTATCTAAAAGTTCGCTTCGGTAATTAATCCCGCTATTACCGCTCTCAGTAATACGAAACTCTGCTTTCAGTTCAAAAT
>JBBPYO010000459.1:0-7009 GCA_038199845.1 Flavobacteriales bacterium | reverse complement strand
GTATCCATAATATGTATAGGTTTTGACCAGGAAATCATGTAATGCCTTGGCGATAGAAAAATCCTCATAGCGTTCATTGTCCACCTCATGGATTTCTTCCCATGGCGGCAACATAAAAACCTGATCATACTGGTGATTTTTACAAGCTTCCACAAATATTTGAGGATAATTTTGCCCAGCATAATCCATATAGGCCAATATATCCGGGATGCCGCGGTCGTAGAGCACGAGATTTTTAGGATTTTCAACGGCAGCGTTAAATTGGTTCACACGGCCTTCCAGAAGTCTCAGGCTAAAAAGTAGGGGATCGGTCAAAAAAAGTTGATCGATTCCTTCGTTCTGAGCGGCTTTGATCACTTGACGTGAGATTTCTTCAAACACGTTATAACCACGTGCCGCGAGTGCATTTATTAATGTAGTCTTTCCGGTGCCAGGACCGCCTATAATTACAATACGTTCTATGGTAGAAATTTTAAGTGGTAAAAATACTCATTTACGCAAGGATAATAAAATGGCTTGAAGACCTTATCTTTGCAACAAAATGGAGCTAATATGAATACGGAAAACAATCCAGAAGAATTTTACGATAAGTTGAAGGGCCGTTTAGAGGAGACGACTTCGTGGCCGTCAGAATACCTTTTTAAATTTATTGTGCCTTCGACGAAAGAAAAAATAAAGGTTATTGAAGATTTATTTGATAACACCGGAGCGGTAATTAAAACAAAGGAATCCCGAAACGGTAAGTACACCAGTATTTCTGTAAATGTGCGTATGAAAGATGCAGATGCAGTAATTAAAATGTACAAAGATGCCGCGGTGGTTGAGGGTGTAATTTCTCTATAGTAAAAATATAAACTCATCAAAACATGCTGAAATCGGCTAATTATATGTCAAAAATAGCCGATTTTCATCAGATTTTTACTATTTTGCGGGCGTTCACCACTCGTGAATATACTTCACATTAAAATTTTACAGTTGATAGATCAATTAGAATATAATACAGAACGGGAAAGACTTATCATTCCCGAATATGGCCGTCACCTACAGAAGATGGTCAACCAGTTACGTGCGATCGAGGATCGCGAAGAGCAGAATAAAGTGGCAAAATCAATCATTGCAGTAATGGGCAATCTACAGCCACACTTGCGCGATGTGCCAGATTTTCAACATAAATTGTGGGATCAGCTCTTTATCGTAGCAGAATTTGACCTCGATGTTGATTCTCCCTACGAAACGCCTTCCAAAGAAAAACTGGAAGAGCGCCCAGAACCGTTGGAATATCCTCAGAATTTTCCCAAATATCGGTTTTATGGCAACAATATCAAGAGAATGATAGATCAGGCCATCCAATGGGAAAAGGGTGATAAACGCGACGCACTTGAGTTCGCCATTGCCAATCACATGAAAAAATGTTTCCTGAACTGGAATAAAGATACGGTGGATGATGATGTGATTTTTAAGCATCTTTTTGAACTGAGCGAAGGCCAGATCAATATGGCAAAAAAAGAGGAAGACCTCAGAGATGCCAATCGTCTTGTGCATACCAGAAAGACAGGGAAATCAAATTCCAATCGAAAAAAAACCAGCAACCGCAGTAAAAAACGCTACTAATCTCCAGGTAGAAGTCATTTATGGGATCATTTCAAATAGAAGGAGGCCACCAATTAAAAGGTGAAATCCAGCCTCAGGGCGCAAAAAATGAGGCGTTGCAGATTCTCTGCGCCGTTCTACTCACTCCAGAAGAAGTAATAATAAGCAATATTCCCAATATCATAGATGTGAACAAACTCATCATGATCCTGGGTAATTTAGGCGTAAAAATTCAGAAACTTGGTAAGGGCAACTATTCCTTTAAAAGCGATGCGCTCAATTTGGATTATTTGGAGAGTGAGCAGTTTAAGCAGGAGGGAAGCGGTCTGCGCGGTTCTATTATGATCGTAGGTCCGCTTTTGGCACGTTTTGGCAAAGGCTATATTCCACGCCCTGGTGGCGATAAAATTGGTCGGAGACGATTAGATACCCACTTTGAAGGTATGATCAAACTGGGGGCCAAATTCCGCTATAACAAAGAGGAACGCTTCTATGGAGTGGAAGCTCCAGAAGGATTGAAAGGTACTTTTATGCTGCTCGACGAAGCTTCGGTAACGGGTACCGCAAACATCGTTATGGCCGCCGTTCTCGCGCAAGGGAAAACCACAATTTACAACGCCGCCTGTGAACCGTATCTCCAACAATTGTGCAAGATGCTTAACCGCATGGGCGCTAAGATTGAGGGAGTAGGCTCTAACATGCTTCACATTGAGGGTGTTGAAAAACTTGCTGGTTGCGAACATACCGTTCTACCAGATATGATCGAAATAGGTTCTTGGATTGGTCTTGCCGCTATGACTAAAAGCGACATTATTATAAAAAATGTAAGCTGGGATAATCTTGGTTTGATCCCCAGCACATTTAGGAAATTGGGAATCACTGTAGAGCGCGAAGGCGAGGATATCCATATTCCTGCACATAAAGAAGGCTACCAGATCGAGACGTTTATTGATGGTTCTTTTATGACCATTAGTGATTCACCCTGGCCAGGTTTTACACCAGATTTACTCAGTATTATTCTCGTTGTGGCCACACAAGCCAAAGGAGAAGTGCTGATTCACCAGAAAATGTTTGAGAGCCGACTATTTTTCGTAGATAAACTGATAGATATGGGTGCGAAGATCATTCTTTGTGATCCACATCGTGCAACAGTTATAGGTCACGATTTCAAATCGAGTCTAAAAGCTACAAACATGACTTCGCCAGATATTCGTGCAGGTATTTCATTACTGATCGCTGCACTGAGCGCAAAAGGTACTTCCACCATTCATAATATTGAACAAATAGACCGCGGTTACGAGAACATAGACGAACGTTTACGCGCGATTGGGGCAAAAATTGTACGGACTTCTTAATAGGATGTTTTAATTTTATGCAAGTTAAAGGATTTTATAGCTGAAGTTTTAAATTCAATGTTGCACCCAGCGCATTGAAAATACGCATAACAGTTTCAAAAGTGACGTTTCCTGTGCTATTTTCAAGTCTTGAGATTTGAGCTTTTTTAACACCAACTAATTCTCCAAGTTGCTCTTGTGTCAGTTTTCTTTTCTTTCGAGCGGTTTTAATCATATCGCCTATAAGTTCAAGCTTTAGCTCAAATTCATATTCATCTCTTTCCTTTGTTCCTTTTTTGCCTATTAAAAGATCTTCTGCTTCGTCCAAAGTGTAATTTTTCATCTATTTACTGTTTAGATAATTCTTTCTTATTTTATCTGCCTTCTCAATTTCTTTTTTATCCACTTTACTTGTCTTCTTGATTATTCCATGTGTTGCGAAAACCAGTGTTTCTTTTTTATTTTCCTTATCCCAAAAAGCTAAAAGCCTGTATTGATTTCCTGAATATAAGATCCGAAATTCCCAAATTTCATCGGTCAATTTTTTGAAAAATTTCTGATCAGCATGCTGTTCTGCCCTCCTTATATTTTGAAAAATTTTCTTTCGGGTTTTTTGATTTTGTTTTTGGACGAATTCAAATGCTTGTTCTAATAGTTTTGTTTCAAATCGCTTTATCATTTATTTTAAAATATCAAAGGCGATTTAAATATATAAAAAGTTTCTTTAAATGTAAACAATCATTGAGATTTTGTTTAATATTTATAGATTTAATAGAATTGATAAATCAGATATAAATAAGGGCAGGATTAACTAGATTCCTTAGAAAACTTTAATCCATAAAAATAGTTCTCAATAAACGCTCCTATCTTCGCGCACCCAATATGACAACGTTTTATTAATTTGTCAATCCGAGTTTTTTTTTGAAAAGCGGGGGTGTATCAGAAAGTGTATCGAGAAGTCTTATTTTAAAAAAACCGTAAGAAGATAAATAGGTTCTTACAACAACTTCTCCCCAATTTCTTTCCAACTCTCCACACGCTCATAACCGTGCGTGTTTATATTGTGTGGCGAAGTAAATTGCAGACCTCTTCCCTTAAAAGTATCCAGATTGAATGAGCGGTCGTCTATCAGAACATCGCCTTGCAGTATAAATTTATGACCGCAGAGAATACGATATTCCCAAGTAATAAATGGAAAATGTTTATCTAACCAGACTGATTTTTCCTCCAGTGATTTTGGAAACTGCATGGCCGCAGAAGCGATATAAACTTCATGCTCCCTGCTCAACTGCTCCAGCACATCCTGACTGTCTTCCATTACCTTTAAATTGGCAAAAAAACCACGTTGGTGATTTTGTTCATGAATGTATTGTTGATGTTCCTGAGGTACAAATTCCCAGACATCGCCGCCCTTGCATTTTTCTTTTGTAAGTTGTTCGTTGAATTTTTCATTATATAGATCAATGTGTGCGCCGTACGTGTCGGCCAGCACTTCATCCATATCCACAAATATGCGCATAGTTCTTTTATTTGAAGTCCAAATATAAAGCTTATCAGCTGTATAAGAATGCGTTTTAACCCTAATTGGGGATTTTGCAAATCGAAAATTATATATTGTAAAAAGTCAATAATTTACCATCTAAAAGTCAAACCAGTATGAAACATATTTTACTCTTCTTTTTTCTTCTTATATGTCAGAATATTTTCGGCCAACTTGTAATTAATGAGCTGGATTGTGATTCTCCGGGCTACGACGATCGGGAATTTATAGAACTGCGTTCCGAAACGCCTTATTTTCCGCTTGACGGCTATATTGTGGTGCTTTTTAATGGTTCGGAAAATGGCATGGATTCCAGCTATTTTACCGTTGATTTAACCGGTTTTTCAACGGATATTAATGGTATTTTTCTAATTGGAAGCAATACGGTTTCGCCCGCGCCACAATATTTTATAGATGGAAATGTGATTCAAAACGGTGCCGATGCGGTTGCTATTTATCAAGCCAGTGCAGAAGATTTTCTTGATTATAAGCCTGCCACAACCACAAATTTAATTGATGCGTTAGCTTATGATACCAGTGATGCCGATGATAAAGAGCTTCTAAAGCTTTTGGGAATTACGCATCAAATTAATGAGGATAAAAACGATAATAAAGACAATGAATCCATTCAACGGAATGATGATGGCACTTATAGCGTAAAAATACCAACACCACGACGCACAAATGACGGCAGTGGCGTAGGGCAAATTGGAATCGATTTTTCTCTTGGAGCGGAAAAATTTACCGAAGGCGAAAAGTTTGAAATCATTTTCACTACAGATCATATCCTCGAAAAAACACTCGATTTCGGTATAAATTTAACCAATTTTAGCTTTAATTCGGCCGATTTTTCCGGAAACCTTCAGCTCACAATTCCTGCGGAAACCAATACGATTGCTACAACAATCACATTGACAGATGATGATCTGGATGAAGGAGATGAGGAAATGATAATTCGTTTTAAAACTTTGCCCGAAGGTTTCATTCCGCTGCGCGACCGTGTTTTAGTGCGTGCGGTAGATGACGATTATGGTATTTCATCTTGGGGAACACCGCTTGATCCCACCTATGATCTGGTCGAATCTACAGCGCCAAATGGGTATTACGCTTCATTGGAAGGAAAAGCTGGCAATGCACTGCGGAAAGCAATTACAGACATCATTGCAGATCCAGAAACCGTGCGTGCCCAGACGTATGCTGATGTCATTGAAATTGTAAAGGAAGCTGATCAAAATCCAGAAAATAACAACGAAGTCTGGATGCTTTACACCGAAAAAAGCCGTCCAAAATTGGATTTTCAATTGAATAGCGACAGTTTTGAGAAATGGAATCGCGAACACGTCTTTCCGCGCAGCCGCGGTGGTTTTTATGGTATTGAATGGGATGAGGTTTCTGATGGAAAAGAAATTTATATGACCACAAGCGCAGATAGCGTAAGGCACGGTAATTCTGACGCCCACGCGCTTCGGGTGGCGGACTCCCGCGAAAACAGCCGGCGCAACAATAACAATTATGGAGAATATACCGGTCCTTCGGGTAATGATAAGAGCTTTTACGGCGATGTGGCGCGCAGTGCGTTTTTTATTGCGTTGAGATATACGGGACTTGAAGTTGTGAACGGTTTTCCCAACGCTTATCAGGGCAAACTCGGCGATCTGCAAACACTTTTGCAATGGCACCGCGCAGATCCACCAGATGATTTTGAAATGCACCGCAATAACGTAGTTTATACGTGGCAATACAACCGCAATCCCTTTATTGATCATCCAGAACTAGTGGAATATATTTGGGGCGATAAGCAAGGCAAAATGTGGAGCGCCAATCTTTCTATAGAAAAAAAAGAAAATCCTACAATCAAAATATTCCCAAATCCAGCTCATAAATCGATCATCTTGAGTGGTTTTTCGGGTAAAAAAGAGATTAAATTGTTCGATTTAAATGTAAAATTAGTACTGAAAAAAGAGATTTTTTCTGGGCAGCGTTTGAATTTTGATCTTGCTGCTGGTGTTTATGTGCTGAAAATGGAACTTGATAATACACACTTTGTCAAGAAACTGATTATACAATAAATCGATTTCATTAAGGTTCCCCTCCTTTTCAAGGAGGGGTGGCAAGCTTTGCTTGACGGGGTGGTTATCGCGGAAATAGATTTGAAAAGACAATCCATATTTCAACCTTTCCACCCCTTGCGGGGAACCAGTTTTTAAGAATGTAATTTTAGAAATTTTTGTTTGTCTTTCTTAAAAACTATATTTTTCATAAGAATTTTAATTCCCCTCCTTGGGAGGGGTTAGGGGAGGAATTATTTTATTAAATTAGCTTTTCATTCTAAACTATGTGGCAATTCTATCTCGACGTGACCAAATTTGCGCTCGCTTTTTATGTGGTGAGTTTTATTTTTATGTCATCGTTTTTTGCAGCCGTGGTTTTTGGTATTTTCGGAACGCTGATAGGGCTTATCGGCTTCAATCAATTTCATAAAAATGAATATTATACTTATCATAATCTGGGTTATACAAAAAAACGACTGCTAATTTCAACATGG
>JBBPYO010000458.1:0-17222 GCA_038199845.1 Flavobacteriales bacterium | reverse complement strand
GACACACACATCTGGGCAGTGTGGCCAAACTTCATGGTAATAGTTTTGCAACTAATTTTATTGCCATATCAAAGGATAAACAACTGAAACCTTTTAAATACAACGATTAGGGTTCAATGGCCATCATCGGCGATCAAAAAGCCGTTGCAGATTTGACCTATCCAAAAACGACACTTACGGGTTGGTTTGCCTGGATTTCCTGGTTATTTGTGCATTTATTTTTATTGGTCAGCTATAGAAACAGATTTAGGACATTTTGGAACTGGTTCAATACATATTTGAGCAAGGGACAATCTCAGGGCATTATGATCGGTAAGACCAGTGGCGAAGAGGTGAATTTAGACGTAGAGCCAACAACTGCCCAGGCGCTTTAGATTCTGGTAGTATGATAACTTTCCGAAATGGGGAAAGAGATAACAAGACGGCTGGATTTCTTTACAGAAATTCAGCCGTTCTCGCGTTTATATAGTTATTTAATGCGCGCTATTTCTATCAAAATCGATCTGTTTCTAACCTAAAATGAACCATTTTTAGCCCTTTTTACCGGATTTTATAGAAAATTGTGCAATTTCCTAATGAACATTTAAGTCGAGTAAAAGCCAATTTATATCATATTCCGACCTAAAACGACCCATTTTTCATAATTTTAACCCGATTTATATAAATCTATTTTCGATCCTAAAGGCAGTTTTGGTCTTGATAAACCTACCTGACTGCTAACTTTTGGGTGAAAGCCAATCATTTAGCCAAGCATCCAAAAATCGATAAAATGCCCCAAAAATGATTTAAATAGGGTATAAATTGATCTGATTTTGCGTAATTAAATCTACTAAAACAACGCTTCTATAGTGGACATCCCACAATTCGTCCTAAATCATTTGCCTCCATGCTTCCCCTAAAAATTATCGGGACGAGATGAAGCTGCTTTAGTAAACTCAACAACTAATCATTTTTTGCTATATGATTCAACCATTCTGAAATATTTATAAATTTTTAACTATTTTTAGTTCGTACCGTTACGAACTAATTGTAAATTTGTGCTCAAGATCATGATAGCTGGTTAAACAACAAAGCAGTAAGCTTTAATTTCCAACCTGATATTCCTTAATAACAAAAAGTAAAATGACTCTTTTAAAAAAAATCAGCACTACGTTTATAATGATTGTTGGCATAAATGCTCCAGTGTCTTTTGCACAGGAAATGCAGAGACACACAATGACTATTCAAGAATTGGCTGAAAGCGTACAGGCAAACAATATTCAATTAAAATTGGCCAACACCGCTGTAGATGTCGCCGATGCCAGAATAGGCGAAGTAAAGACCAATAGGCTGCCAGATATTAGCGTAGATACCAAGGCATTATACCTAAGCGATGTGAGTATTTTTGATACGCGCTTCAACAAAGTTCAAGACGTTGATATTCCGAATTTTGGCCACCAATTTAATGTCAATGCCAATCAATTGATCTTTGCGGGCGGCAAGGTCAACAAGTCGATACAACTCGCAAAACTCAGTAAAGATCTGTCCGAAAATCAACGTGGCGATACCGAGCAGGGCGTCAAACTTAATGCGGCAGAATTATACCTCAATCTTTACAATCTTCAAAACCAACAGAAAATATTGGAAAATAATAAGGTTCTGGCGAGTGAGCGCACGAAAAATGCCAGATACTATTTTGAACAGGATATGATTACCAAAAACGAGGTGCTACGTGCCGAGGTTTTGGAAAGACAGTTGGAACAAAGCATTTTACAGATAGAGAATTCCATAGCGATAACCAATAAAAATCTGACCCTTTTTGCGGGACTTGACGAGAATATCCTCATCGTCCCAGATGTAAGCAACCTGGATCATCAGATCAAATCTCAAGATGAGGATTTCTACCGAAAAATAGCCTTTCAGCAAAACCCACAATTGACTGCGAGCAACACCCAAATTGCCATTGCAGAAAAAACCCTTGATCTTACCCGAGCGGATAGGTTGCCCATTTTGGCCGGTTTTGCTGGGTATAATTCAAACCGTCCACAGACTAGTGGCGACCCAGCGCTAGACCTATACTCCAACACCTATCAAGTGGGATTGAGCCTTTCCTATAACATTGAATCCATTTTTAAAAACCAAAAAAAGGAAGCCGTTGATAAAGTTTTGATCGATCAGGCAGAGATACAAAAAGAGGCGGTACGACAGCAGATCGAAGCAGATGTGAACACAGCATTTAAAAATTACAATCAGGCAGTGGCACAGCGGGAAGTAAGCGTGGTCAATGAGGCCGCCGCAGATGAAAACTATAGAATTACAGAATTGAAATATAAAAACCAACTCGTGACCTATATAGAGATCATCGATGCGTCAAATGTTAAGCTGGAAGCTGAATTACAGACCCTTGCTGATCAAACGGATATTATTTTAAACTACGTGAGGCTTCTTAGGGTCACGGGACAACTTTAAAAACGATCAATTAAAGAAAAGAACATTATGGCAACAACAGAATCTGCGCCAGCACCAAAGGCAAAAAAGAAGAACAAGCTTTACTTAACGCTCTTAAATGCGTTCGTATTCATTGTGACCTTAGCCGCTATCTGGTTTGTGATAAAAAATTACCTGCACATCAATGATGACACTTATGTGAACGATGCCCAGGTAAAAGCCTACATAAGCCCGATCAATTCAAGGGTTCCCGGTTATATCAATGAAATTCATTTTAAGGAACACCAGTATATCAAAAAAGGGGATACGCTCCTGGTTCTCGACAAAACGGAATTTGAAAATGCCGTGGCACAGGCCGAGGCAGGACTTAGCCAGGCGATGGCAGGTAAAGTTGCCGCGAGCTCCTCGGTCGCTAGGGTGGGCAGTGGCGAGAGTACGGTGGAAGCCAATATGCTAGGTGTACAGGCTCAGCTTAACAATGCCCAAGCTGATTTGGAGCGCTATAAAAACCTTTTGGATAACGATGCGGTTACCCTGCAACAGTACCAGCAGATCCAGACGCAGGTCAAAACTTTGCAGTCGCAGTATAACGCGCTGAAAAAACAGAAGAACACGGCCAAGCTTACAACTAACGAGACAGAATCTCAACTCGCCATAAATGATGCACAAATAGAAGCTGCTCAGGCCACCTTAGACCGGGCGAAGCTAAACCTTCAATATACAACCATCACGGCACCTGAAAATGGAATAATGGGCAGAAGGACGATTACCGTGGGACAGTACGTCCAACCTGGGCAACAGATAGCCGCCCTGGTACAGGAAGATTCAAAATGGGTGGAGGCCAACTTATTGGAGACACAAATGCCCCTGGTGCAAGTGGGTGAAGTTATCCGCTTTACGGTTGACGCTCTAGGAAAAACAGAATTTGAAGGAAAGATTACCTCAATTTCGGCCGCCACAGGTTCTGAATATTCAGCCATTCCAACGGATAATTCTGCTGGAAACTTCGTGAAGGTACAGCGCCGCATCCCGGTAAAAATCGATTTTACCCAAAATAATGACCAGAAACAGCTCGACAAGATTCGCGTGGGCATGAATGTGGTCATGACCTTAAAAGACTAACAAAATGTACGATAAAGGCCTATTTGCAGATTGGGTACCCGAACCGCTAAGAATGGTTCTTATGGCGGTATTCATGCTACCCATTCTTGTGGTCAGCGGCATTTACACCGGCAACCTCAGTTATATGGTGGGCAGTCTGGGCACCCATAACGAGTGGATCGTTTTTGCAAACTATGCCGGCGTAGTTGGGATGGGTGTGAGTTTACCACTGATTTTTCGGTACAAACTGCGGTTTTTCACAAAGTTCCTTATGGTGCGTACGCTGCTGTTTTTGGCTTTGGCCAATTTTATGATCGGCACCACAGATAACAATATCGTTATTGTTTCCTGCGCCTTTTTTATTGGGTTCCTTAAAATGTTTGCGCTCATTGAGTTCATCGTGCCGGTGATGGCCATTATAAGCCCAGATGGTAACCGCCCAAAGTTCTATGCCATTTTTTATCCTTCAGCCATTGTGTTCCCTCAATTGGCCGGGTATATGATGACACATTTTGGCTTTAGCACCTATTGGCAAAATGCAAATTTCATTATGGCGATCGTGATGTTGACCCTTGCTGCTTTAGCGGTGGTCTTTATGCACAACAAACGCTATGATAAAAAAATGTCCCTTGAAGGTATAGACTGGACGGGGATGTTTCTCTTCACGACCGTATTTTTAGCGCTGGCCTATATAATTTCGTTTGCAAAGCAGCAAAATTATTTTAGATCAGATACCATAATACTCGCCATTGGGATAATGCTTGCTGGCAGTCTATTATACCTCATCAATCAAGGCTTAAAAGATAACCCGTTCATACATTTGAGATTTCTCAAAAACTACAGTGTCATCCATGGGATCATCATGCTTTTGATGCTCGGTTTTTTTCTCGCCGGTAGCTCGTTGCAAAGTAAAATTACGATTGGGGTATTGGGTTTTGATTCGGTGATGGATAATTCATTTAACCTTTGGATGATCCCGGGGCTGCTAGTGGCAATTCTTTTTAGCCTAAAGTGGCTTGTAAATGATAAATCACTTAAAATATACATTCTCATCGGCTTTTCTGCGTTTATTTTTTATTACATATTCATGTATTTCCTGGTATCCCCAGGTTTGAGCTATGAGCAATTAATAATCCCGAATATCATACGTGGCTTTGGGATGGCGGTGCTCTTTATCGGGATATGGTTATACGCACTTGGCAACTTGCCCCCAGATGCGATGCTGGGCGCCGCTGCGGTAATGATCATAGTGAGAACGATGATAGGCCCGGGAATGTGGAGCCTTATTTTCAACTACATAGATGGTTTCTGGAGCTTGGAAGCGCTGACCAATATGGTGGGCAAAATGGACGCTTCTGCTTATTCTCAACAAACGGCAATGGGCTTTTACAAAACACTCAACCTTGACGCGCTTATGATTTCAACCAAAAGGCTCTATGGATTATTGGTCTTAATGTGCGGTGCGGTCTTAATCTATATGTCCTTTCTCAATCTGGATGGACTAAATAAGCGCGGTGTGGTTTTGCTGCGGAAGCGCTTGAAGGGTCAGAATGTAAAAGGGTATGTACGCGAGATTGAAGTACAAAAAGCAGAAGAATTAGAAGAAGAGGTAAAAGCGGCAAGTGCCGTTGCGGTTTAATAAAAAATTATATTCTAGTCCAAATTGTACTAGTATAATGCCGATGATACAGCCGTTAGACTAATTTTGATTGGTCTATTATGGATGTACGATCGGTAATAAATTTGGAAACAAGATAAAAAGAGAGCTTATGAAAAAGATAACTGAGCAGCACGGGGAGTTGATAGAAGAAATTGGCCTGGTCATTGAAGAGCGAGCAGACCTCACTCCACTGGCGGCACGCATCTACGCCACGCTTATTTTAACATCAGCAGAAGGATTGAGCTTTCAAGATATTACGGAAACGCACCAAGCGAGTAAAAGCGCTGTGTCAAACAATCTGAATGTCCTGATAAAGCTCAAGTATGCTGAATACTACACCAAACCAGGCAAGCGAAAACGCTATTTTAAGGCGTCAAAATTTTATGCTAAAACAGCTATGGAGAAATATGACGCGCTGTTTGAGAAAGAAATCAAGATCGTCGAAAAAATCAATGACTTCAATAAAAAGCACAATCCAGAGAAATTTAAAAGCGAACATTCCAGTGGCATGCTCTATCAGGACTATTTAAACCATTTACGGAAAGGGTTTCTTGAAAAAATCAAACAAGTACACACCTTTGAAGCTCAACATTAATCGCACAAATAATCGTATCTAATCCTAATCGGTTGGACACTATAAATCTCCGAAAAGTTATAGCCCAATAATTAACTCCGCTCTGTACGAGTATAATCACATTAAAAATAACAACTCATGGAAAATTTTTTAGCCGCTTACAAGTATCATATACTTTGGATTCTAGGAGTCATAATAGTGGTTCTGATATTGCGATTACTAACCAATTTACTAGGTACGTGGCTGTTAAAAAAAGAACACAAGAAATTTCCAGGTGAGCTACCAAAACCAGTAATCCTTATCAAGCGGTTGCTCAACACCCTGTGGTACGTACTTGGAATGATTGCATTGAGTTTTGCTTTTGTAAGTCGTGAGAAAGATGCTGCGCTTGTGGCTAATTTTCAACTTATACTTTACTTGGGATTTCTGGCTGTATTTACCATCGTCGGTGCCACTTCTACTAATATGTGGTTTAAAAAAAGTGTCAGAAAAAAAATATTGAATAAGGAAGATCCCACCGCGTTCAAGTTCCTTAGGTATGTTGTCGTTTTTGCCATTTATTTTGTGGGGATTGTGTTTGGGTTATTGGCATTCCCATCATTGCGTGGTGTGGCGCATACCGCTTTGGGTGGTGCGGGCGTCATTGCCCTAATTGCAGGGGTTGCCTCTCAGGAGGCTCTGGCCAATGTGGTAGGCGGTATTTTCATCATTTCCTTTAAACCCTTTAAAATAGGGGATATTATAAAAATCACGGACACCATGGTGGGCACAGTATCAGATATCACGCTACGGCACACGATCATCAGGAATTTTGAAAATAAAATGATCGTGATTCCAAATTCCATTATCAACAAAGAGAAATTGATCAATTATGATCTTGGGGACCTTAAGTGTTGCGAGCATATTGAGATGGGTATTTCATATGTCAGTGACGTTACTCTCGCCAAAAAAATTATGCAGGAGGAATGTGAGAAGCACCCGCTCATCTATGATAACCGCACAGAATTCGATAAAAAAGATGGGAAGCCGATAGTCAAAACTGCTATGACCAAAATAAATGACTCTACCCTAACCATCCGCGCATGGGCATGGTCTATGGATTTTAGCGACTCCTTTCAATTGCAATGTGATGTCCTTGAGACTATTAAAACCCGCTTTGATAAAGCAGGTATCGATTTGGCTTATCCTACTCGTACGGTTTATCTCAAGAAGACACATGAAGGACGCACCGATATAGATAGTGCACAGCAGCCATAATTCCGCATATTTTTGAAAAATTAGCCAGCCTATCTCGACATCAAAGCGGAGACGAAAACTGGTAATATATCTTAACATTTTAGATCAACCCGTTAGGCTTAATACCTTTGGAATGGGCTAAATGTCTATAATTTGGACATTACTAGATTAAGTAATTTCAGGGATTAAAGGTAATTCACCATATGATTATTTGTGGCCTTCTTGTGGGTCTTGTAAGTCATTTTATTGACAATACTGGGAAGACTCATTTGGTAGTAACTCACATACATTATATAATGGAAAGCTCAACACAAAAACAATCCTTCAATGATAATCATTTTTGTCTCTTATCTGTGGACTCTTTAAAAACTCTATGCTCATAATCCCATTCGTTTAAGTTACTAAATCCACTTATTCATGGCTCGGCAAGCTTTTAAGCTCAAGAGATAAGAACTCAGATCGTTGAGTATTGTCGATATGGCTTCATACTTTGTTACTCTCTTCATCGTACCCGTGGACTGTTGTTATTCAACTAGAATAAATACTCATAGCTAATTATATCTATTGCATTTCAATTTTCAATAAATGACTTTTACTTCATCTTTCTTTAATACAGTTAATTATTTCATGAAAAATAATTTTTTGGAAGTAAGTATTAGCAAATCTAAAAATTTCGTTTTAAAACTATGAGCTAGATCAAACCCTTTACTAAGTATAAAAATCTTATTCTCCTCTACCATATTTAAGAATTCAGTTATATAGTATTTATTCACTTAAACGACAAAACCACCGAACAACACAATAGAGGTTTTCCAATTAACCAACTAAAACAAAACAATTTGAGTTCATATTATTAGTTGTTTAGAAAACGGCTCGTTGTTATTAAGTTTCATCATTAATTACGCTCTTCAGGTTTCCATTTGGCAATGGACTCGTTAACATAATAAAATTTCAAACTTCCAGCATTCTTGATTTAAATAGGAATGATTAATTTTTGGCCATAAAAAAAAGAGCTTTGAATAAACAAAGCTCTTTTAGATTAATGATAAAAAACACTGTTAATATCCAGGATTCTGTGCGAGATTAGGATTCGCATCAACCTGCTCTTGAGGTATTGGCATAAGATCTTTGCCATTCGGTATAGTTACATTGTATTCCTTTTTCAGGTACTCTTTCTCGGCACCTGTCCTTCTATAAAGCCACCATGCAGAGAATTCTCCTGATAATTCATGACGGTATTCATCAAGAACAGCTTCAATAAAATCTCCAGTAGGCTGCGTTGTTAGCCCTGCGCGATTACGCACTCGCATTAAAGTAGACATTGCATTTCCTTCATCACCTATTTTATGATAGCTTTCTGCTAAACCAATGAGAATTTCTCCATATCTAACCAGGATAATATTTTGTCCCCCAAAGATATTAGGTCCGCTCCAGCCATCAACGCTAGGATTTCTCCAGGTTTTGACATCATAATAACCCTGTCTTCCTGGCAAACCATCAGTACCTAACCAAGGGTTTGCAATAGTTCCTACGGTGTTGATACTATCAAATTTAGCCTGTACATTAGGATAATCTTTAATATTAATAAGCGAATCTGGATGTGTTTCACCTGGTCCTATTACAGAAGCTCTCCTTCTTTGATCATTTGACTCAAAAGAATCATAAAGCGCTTTAGAGGCTGCTGCATAACCACCACCACCGGCAATTTCGTTCGGCATATTGAACGCTTGGATATTTGTAACATTATCATCGCGACCCCAACTCAGATTTCCGGATTCATCGGTCTGCTGAATTTCAAAAATTGATTCTTGGCCATTTTTATTGCTATAAGCGTGAATGTCAAAATAATCTTCTTCCAAGGTATAATGACCATCGAGTTGTTTAAATGCTTCTATAGCCTTATCATACTCTCCCAGCCACATGTAAGCGCTGCCCATATAAGCATAGGCTGCCCCTTTTGTAAAGCGTCCTGTATTTGCTGCATCGTATTCCCATGGAAGGCGAGCTACGGCCTCTTGCATATCCAAAACTACTTGTTGAAAAACCTCATTTTGTGTATTTCTCGGCGCGAAAGGATCAGTTCCTGGTCCCGGTGGATCTAAAACTAAGGGAACACCACCAAAATTAGAGGCTAGCACAGAGTATAGTTGACCTCTCATGCCATAGCACTCACCTACCAATCTTTCCCCCAACTCTTCCCCTACATTTCCTGCTTCCATAGCGGGGCCCAAGTTTACAAGAGCTGTATTCGCCCTACCTATTCCTGCATAGTTTTGCGTCCACAAAGCATTGAAAGGTTGGAAAGTAGTGGGAATCTCAAAAGTTTGAAAAAAGGTATCTGCACCGATGTTCAAATAATCCTGCGTTAAAAAGTTAGCGGGATAAAAAATTCCTTTAATAATATATTCATTGGGACTTCCTTGAAGAACATCATAAATTCCTATGACCGCTGCGGAGGCAGTTTCTTCGGAAGCAAAAACAGCAACATCCGGAGTACCATCGTTTTTGTTATCCTGTAGAAATTCGTCAGAGCATCCATTGGCAAAAAACACCATCAATAGCAAGACCGTTATTCTGCCTTTCATTTTCTTTATAGTTTTCATAGTCATTTTTTTAAAGATTTAAATTAACACCCATTGTAAATATGGGAGTAATGGGATATGAGGCAAAATCTATACCTCGGCTCTGTACCCCAGCGTTCCCGTTAAAGTCGCTCACTTGACCAATTTCAGGATCCCAACCGCTGTAGCTGGTCAATGTTATTAGATTTTGTGCACTTAGATAAAATTTAAGGCTACTAAGTCCAAGCTTTTCAATGGTAGGTGCAGGAAGACTATAGCCAAATTTTAAATTGCGCAATCTAAGGTAAGAACCATCCTCAATAAAATGATCTGAAGCCCTATTGTTTTTATTTACATCAGCTACAACGGCACGGGCATACTCGTTAGAAGGATTTGTTGGGGTCCATCGGTTATTGAAATAATCTACACTGATATTGGTATATGCATTATCCAAACCATAACCTCCGGCAGTTTCCTGCTCCACTCTTGTGAAATTAAGAATATCATTACCATAGGTACCATAAATTTCAATTCCCAAATCAAAATTTTTATAGCTTGCACTAAAATTTAGTCCGCCAAAAAAGTCGGGTACTGGGCTACCAATCACTTCGCGATCGGCAGGAGTGACGAAACCGTCTCCATTGAGATCCCTGAATTTTCTATCCCCAGGCGCGGTTTGAGCCGATTGATAAACCCCTTCTGGTGCAGCACTGTTAAGCGCGTCGATTTCGCCTTGCGTTTGAAAGATACCATCTGCACGATATCCATAAAAGCTCCCCACATTACCACCTAGATAAGATCTCGTGATCCCTTGCCAGTTATCAACAAATCCAGGAGCGAATTCCGTAGGAAATATAACATAGGGTACATCGCCCAGAAGCTCTTTGATCTCATTTTTCACTTTAGTGAAGTTAACCGACACATCCCAATTAAAATCTCCGGTGGTTTTCTTATAGCCTACCAATAATTCAAAACCTTCGTTCAAGATATTACCACCATTAACAGACCGTCGTGAAAATCCAGTTTGAGCAGGAATAGTTTGTTGAAAAAGAAAGTCTGAAGATTGTTTCCTGAAGTAATCTGCGGTAAAATAGAGACGGCTGTCAAAAAGCTCACCATCAATTCCTATGTCCACCTGACTCTGTGTTTCCCATTTAAGGTCTGGGTTTGGTAGAGAAATTGGCTGAAGCCCTGCAACAACTTTTCCTCCCAGTACATAGTTTGCATCATCTTGCGTGGTGCCTCCATCATAAAGACCAAGGAATTCAAAGGGAGGAATACCAAAAAAGCTTCCAGTTTCACCCCAGCTGGCGCGTAGTTTCAGTTGATTAAATACACTACCCTCCATAAAAGATTCCTGATCAACATTCCAGCTTGCAGCAATCGAAGGGAAGTTTCCGTAAAGATTATTTGAACCAAACCTATTGCCATTTCCATCACGTCTTATAGTGGCGGTCAGGTAATAACGACTATCGTAACTATAATTTAACCGAGCGAATTGACTGGCCAAGGTTTCCGTACCAAAAGTTCCACTTCGATCTGAGATACGTTCAGCTTGAGTAAGGTCGCGAATATCGTTACTGATAAAACCCTGACTGTTGACATAAATATTTTTGAACTTTGTCTTTTGTGATGATGCACCCACAAGGATGTTAATCTTGTGAAGACCTAGCTGCTTATCATACTGTAACAGGGACTCCATGAGAACTTCATTAGAGGTGTTCTGTGTTATGTTATAACTGGCATCTGGGTTGTTGTCATTACTGTTGTAATAATATTTTGGATTAAATCCCCAACCGGCATAATTCTGCGAATTGAAGCCAAAATTACCAGTTGCGGTAAATCCATCCAAGAATTCATAATCTGCACTAAAATTACCCAAAACCACATTTCTACCATTGTCGTTATCTGGTCGCAATGCCCCAGCAAGAACGTTGGAACTCTGAGCAAGTAATTCTGTTTGTGTAAATGCACCATATTTTCCTTTTCCATCATAAGGAAGATTCGTGCCTGTAACGTCAGAGAGGTAAGGAACGTTTGTGATTACTTTTAATAAATTGTAATAGCCTTGTCCCAAATTTTGGAAGCTCTCGTTGTAGGCATATTTTACGTCTGCCTTTATCTTGAATTTATCAGTAACATCAAAATCCATATTCATACCCACGTTATAACGCTTATATGATGATTCAATCACAGAACCCTGCTCATCGATCAAGCCAGCGGTAAAAGCAGCCCTCAATTTTTCTCCACCTCCGCGAATGCTAATACTATGACCCATTCTGAAGCCATTTCTAAAAGCATAATCTTGCCAATTAACATTATTCAAGGCTGAAGGATTTTGCCATTCTTCTAAAACATTTTTCCCTTCAGCGGTGCCGAGATCATTGGCAAAAGTCGCAAATTGCTGTGCATCCAGCATTTCTATATATTTTGGACGGGCTGTTACCCCGGCCCAAGAATCAACAGAAACCTGCATGGCACCTTTCGTACCCTTTTTAGTCTCAATAATAACAACCCCGTTGCTAGCACGTACACCATAAAGGGCCCCTGCTGAAGCATCTTTCAGTACAGAAATTGACTGAATATCATTAGGATTAAGATAAGAAATATCTTGCGTAGGAAAACCATCTACAACATATAGTGGCGTAACATTCCCAAAGGAACCTACTCCACGAATATTCACAGAAATCCCGGAACCCGGAGCGCCCGAATTTTGAGTGACCTGGATCCCAGCAGATTTTCCCTGCAGAGCCTGGTCAACGTTTGTAGCCGGAAAATTGTTTAGCTCTTCAGAAGATACTGTACTCACAGCCCCGGTAAGATCCTTCTTAGCGGAAGTACCGTAAGCGACCACAACAACTTCATCTAAGCTTTGAGAATCCTCCTCAAGACTTATATTTATCGTTTGATCACTGCCTACAGTTACTTCCTGCGGTTTAAAACCTATATAACTAAAAACGAGTACATCGCCAGCCGAAGCAGTGATGCTGTAATTACCATCAAAATCGGTTGCGGCACCTACAGAACTTCCCTTTACGAGAACGTTTGCCCCAATAATGGGCATGCTGGCCCCATCAGTGACCGTACCGGTAATTGCATTGCCCTGAGCAAAAATGATCTGCGAAAGGAGCATTGCCAGGCAAAAAGTTAAATGTTTGAGATGTTTCATAAAATCGGCCTTAAAGGTTAAATGACATTTTAAAATTGTTGATAAAGTCTTAAACACAGGAACTTTACCAACTTGAGATCAAATGTAAAAATTAGATCCGGCCAATGTTAATAGTATTTTGTCATTTTCTTATCATATAATTAAGAATGTGTTAAATTTTATATGAAATAATTTTTGTATCAATAACTTTAAATTAACAAATGACTCTCTTTTAATATATGTGCTAGGAATTTGTCTAATTGGCTATTCATAAATAGTACCGAGTCCTGGATACATAAATATTGAAAGATTTTCTGGTTTTTAATCTTGTTTCTAATTTTTGAGGCTTTCTAGTTGGTCTATACAATTTATTAGGGCGCGATAATTATGATAGGTCGCTTTCCATATTTGGCCTTTTAAAGCGGTTTTTGTTTCTGGACGCGTATCTATTCCCCACTCATACCAACCGCCATGTTCAGTATCCATAATATATTGCTGCACATATACCCATAAGTTGTCAAAATAGGCACGGTAATCTAATTTATCATCTGGAAAATACTTTTGCATAAGCAACATTGTGTTCAAACCCTCGGCCTGCGACCACCAGTTTTTATCAGCATTCACGATCTCTAAATCCTGCTTTCCTTTAAAATAATAACCTCCATCATAAAAGCCGCCAAGCTTCTTATCCCAACCATTTACTAAGGAATGATCTACCATTTCCTTCCCTATTTTAAGGGTTATTTCGATATCCGTTCTGCCTAGAGCTTCGGAAGCTTCGAACAGTAAATAGGCCGTTTCTACATCGTGTCCAAAGGATACATGATCCATATAATAGTGCTTCTTAATATTTTCACGGGAAGTATTATTAAATGTTACGGGTTTCCAATCTTTGGTAAAAAACAGGTTCATGTAATGATCTTCATTGATTATTGTGTCTCGTATGAGCAAAAACAATTCTTCGAGACGGGTTTTTACCAGCGCATCAGGCCAAACATGATACAGTTCAGTAAGCGCTTCCAGTAAATGGATGGAGCTGTTCTGGTCTTTATAACCGGCCTCCGATGTTGAGGACAGATCTGCCGTACGTTGAATGGGAGTACCATCCAACTCCAGCGCTTGGTAATAGCCTTTATTGATGGAATCGTGGCTGTTTTTCTCCAGCCAATAAAATGTTTTTTTGGCCAGATCAAGTGCCTCTTTGTTTCCAGAAGCCTCAAAATAAGCCGAAAGTCCGTAAATTGCGAATGCGTTTCCGTAAGCGGTTTTTTCTTCGTTTTCACGAGGAATACGCTCGCCTTTTTTAGTGACCAAAGTGTAAAACCCACCGTTATTTTTATCCCACATCTTGTCTCTTAGAAATTCAAAACCATGCGTGGCATAACTTAAGTAAATTCGATCCCGGGAATAACGCATCGCCGCCTGAGAATTTACCCAAAGATGACGCGCTTGTGTTACGATCATCTTATCTTGATTCTCGCCTAGTTTGAAATCGTACGTTATATCGCTGTAAAAACCACCATCTTCACGATCAACCGCCAGTGGATACCATTTCTCGAGAAGATTTTGTTTTGAGGCTTGTTCTAAAGAATTGATAAGCTTTTCGTCATTTGGTTTCTTTTGGCCAAATGCCATAGCTCCTATAAAGAAAACAAGTATACCTAATTTAATTTTCATGATTTTATACAGTTTAATGCTAAAGGTAGTATTCCATTTAAATTTTAAATCATGATGAAAAAATACTATTTGAGATTGACAAAATAGTATTAACTGTAGTAGAAGCATTCCTTTAGTTTTAAACTCAAGGAGCTTTTATTCTTTTAGATTTGTGCAGAAATGATTGCAATTTTGCTTTTCTTAGCTGGGGACTGAAATAAGTTTTTTAATTAATTGGTAAAAATTTACAATGCGGCACGACTTCCTCTTTCTTTTTTTCCTCATCATAAACGGTCTCTTTGCACAGCAAAAGAGTGATACCACCACAATCTTTCAACTCAATGACAAGGAATATCTTGAGATGCGCGGAGCAAACGTTATGCTTGCGCATGATTTTTATCCTGAAAGTCATCAAGGAGGCGTGGGCATTATACAGAACGGAATACGTGTGGCCACAAACGGTGATTTGCGGCTTGAGCCCACGCCCGGACAGTGGCAACCAGTTCCAAAAGTGGGCGAGCGACAAATAGATAAAAAGACAGGCGCCATTAGTGTGCACATGCAATATCCAGACACTTCAAAAGACCGAACTGGTTTTAATCCCATTGAATATCCAGACCTTGATCTAACCTATACGCTTAGGGTCATTCCGCAGGGAAAATCTTTTAAGATTACAGTTGATCTTGACAAGCCCTTGCCCGAAGAGTGGGTGGGAAAGGTAGGTATGAACATCGAGTTATTTCCTGGAATTCTCTTCGGAAAGTCCTATGCAATGGACAACCAATTCGGCATTTTCAATCGTCAGGCAAACGGGCCAGGTTTTCGAGATGATGATGGCGATTTTCAGTTGGAACCGATGGCTACAGGCAATCAACTTGTAATTGTTCCCGAAGATGAAAAACAGACCCTTTCGATTGAAAATCTAAATAAAAATGACCTGGAACTTATTGACGGCCGCGCAATTCATAGTAATGGATGGTTTGTGGTAAGGTCGCTCGTTCCTGCGGGAGTCACAAAAAATGCCATTGAATGGTTGATCACGCCCCATGTGATTAAAGATTTCTTATACAGCCCAGTGGTTCAGATTTCCCAAGTGGGTTATCATCCAGCTCAGGAAAAAATAGCGGTGATTGAGACAGATAAACTCGATAAATCCAGCCTAACGGCGAAATTAATTCGGATCAATAAAACGGGTGATTTCACCGAAATAATGACCGAAAAACCAACAAAATGGGGCGATTTTCTTAGATATACCTATTATCAGTTCGATTTTAGCGCGATCAAAGAGCCCGGCATGTATCAGATTTCTTACGGAGATTTTATCACACAGCCTTTCCAGATTAGTGTTGATGTCTTTAAGCGGGATGTTTGGCAACCTACGCTCGAATATTTTTTGCCCGTGCAAATGTGCCACATGCGGGTCAACGACCGCTATAAAGTGTGGCACGGTCGCTGCCACATGGATGATGCGCGAATGGCGCCCATTAATTATAATCACTTTGACGGTTATATTCAGGGGCCGAAAACGCTTACAACCTATAAATCTGGCGAACATGTACCTGGTCTAAATATTGGTGCGTGGCACGATGCCGGGGATTTTGATCTTCGGGTAGAATCACAGGCAGCAACCGTAGAAGGTTTGTCACATATTTATGAGCTTTTTAATGTGCAGTATGACAATACGAGCATTGATCAGCAAACGCGTACCGTAGAGATCATGCAACCCGACGGAATTCCTGATGTTCTGCAACAGATAGAACACGGGGCTTTATCTATTGTAAGAGGTTATCAAGCCATGGGGCGTTTTTACCGAGGGATTATCGTACCTACAAAACGGCAATATGTTTTACTGGGCGATCCCGTAAACCACAGCGATGGCGTGCCATTTTCAAATAAAGCACAAGATAGCGCAAAGAGCATGGGTCAAGCCGGAGCTCCGGATGACCGCTGGGTATTTACAGAAAATAATACGTCACGCGAATTAAATACTGCGACCGCACTTGCCACCGCTGCCCGTGCTCTTAGGGACTATAACGATACGCTCGCTAAGGAATGTTTGGAGATTTCCGAAGAAATTTGGAACAAAACCGAAACAAAGAATCAATTGGCAAAAATCAGTCTGGCAATCGCACTCTTGCAAACCACCAAAGATCAAAAATACGCTGAATTTATTCTTAAAAATAAAGAAACCATTACTCAAAATATTGATAATATGGGCTGGAAAATTGGTCCTATTCTCGGTATGATCAACAATGATTCCTTTAAAAAAACGGTTACGGCCGCGGTTGCAAATTTCAAAAAGACGGTAGAAAATGAGGAAAAAGAAACTCCTTATGGCATGCCCTACACACCTGACATTTGGGGAGCTGGCTGGGGAATTCAACATTTTGGAATGGAGCAATATTTTCTACATACCATTTTTCCTGAAATTTTCCCCAAAAAATACATGTTGAACGCCTTAAACTTTATTCTTGGCGTTCATCCTGGCGTAAATACTTCTTCTTTTGCTTCCGGCGTGGGTTCCAAATCATTGACGCAGGCTTACGGAATGAATCGTGGTGAGGCATCCTATATTCCCGGCGGCATAGGATCTGGAACTGCTTTGATTCGGCCAGATTTTCCTGAATTGTTGGAATGGCCCTACCTCTGGCAACAAACCGAATACGTTTTGGGCGGCGGCACCACAGATTATCTCTTTTTAGTGCTTGCCGCAGATCAATTACTCAATGAAGATTAACCCATTTTTAATGACTATTTCAACCGGATTTAATCAAAATTATGTAAGCTAATGCATCAAAAGAAGCTAGGATATTTTGAGCTATATTCAGAATCTAGAAGGTAAAACGAATTTCGCGTTAG
>JBBPYO010000457.1:0-11403 GCA_038199845.1 Flavobacteriales bacterium | reverse complement strand
TAAAAGCAGCGTTGACTGTATTATTAATTAAGGCATACTGGGTGTAATTACCAATATTATTATTTCCTGTTACACCATAGCTAGCTCGTAATTTAAATAACGATAAAGAGGAAATATCTTGCATGAACTGCTCGTCAGAGACGATCCATCCTGCAGAGATAGATGGAAAATTACCCCATCTATTTTTAGCTCCAAATCTAGAAGAGCCGTCTCTACGAATTGCTGCTGTCAATAAATATCTACCTTTATAATTGTAGGTAAGTCTTGATAAAAAAGAAACTAAACTATATTCCTCTACACCACTGTAAGTCCCACCTCTATTAATGTTCAAGGCTCCCTGAACCACAGGTAGTCTATCATCCGAAAAAGTATCTGCTTGAAGTCTATCATAATCTCTGTGAAATTGCTGAAAAGTAAATCCGCCCAGGATTTCAAAATTATGATCACCAAACTTTTTAGAATAGGTCGCCGTATTCTCATTTAACCATGAGAAGTCATCAGTTGTTTCTTTAACAGATTGAGCTGTAGTGGGCAGCGTTACATTAATACCACTTGTAGCTGTAGAAGGACTAAAATAAGTGTATTTAGAATTATAAAATTCAGCATTCATGGTAGTTTTTAATACTAACCCAGTTACAGGTTCATACTGCAAGTAAGCATTTGATAATAAATTTAAATTCTTAGTTTCATTTTTGATTTCTTGTGCTGATCTGACCCAGTTGGCGTAATTAAATATATTCCCAGTACTTCCGGGAAGATTATTCTGAATTGTCAATTCACCATTCTGATCATAAATGGGCATAATTGGCCACGTATGTAAGGCATTAAAAAGAATACCTGTACCTCTATCTCCATCCGTTCTTGGCGTATTATCAATAATATAAGAAGGTGCAACATTAAATCCCACTTTTACCTTATCAGAAATATCATAATCTAGGTTCATCCGAATAGAATACCTTCTATAATCTGAATTAATAACCACACCTTCCTGATCAAAGAACCCTGCAACGACAGCGGTCCTGATCTTGTCCTTGTTAGAAGTCACCGTAAGGTTATAACTTTTCATAGGTGCAGTACGCAACAAAGCATCGTACCAATCATTACTCTTGCCTTCATATTGTGAAGGATTTTGAAAAATTGCAGGAACAGGATCACCTTGATCTTGATAGTACTCTTTTTTAAATTGAGCAAATTCTACCGCGTTCATCATTTCAACCCTACCATGCTGTGGCACTGTTTGCATCCCTGTTGAGGTACTGAAGGAAATATCAGTTTTACCAAGACGCCCTTTTTTAGTAGTAATAAGAACTACACCATTTGCTGCTCTTGATCCATACAACGATGTAGAAGCAGCATCCTTTAAAACTGAAATATCTTCTATTTCATTGGGATTTATATCACTGATATCTCCTGAAATAGGGAAACCATCCACTACATACAAAGGACTACTTCCACCAGAAACGGATAATTGTCCACGAATTCTCACAGACATTCCTCCTCCGGGTTTACCTGTTGTTTGGTTTATCTGAACTCCCGTTAAGCGTCCTTGTAATTTTTGAGTTACCTGAGATACAGGAATATCGCTTAATTCTTCCGCTTTTACGGTCTGTACAGACCCGGTTATTTCTCTCTTTAACTGGCTACCATATCCAACTAATACGACTTCATTTAAATTATTTGCGTCCTGCAATAAACTTATATCAATTTCTTTCTGCCCTTCTACAAGAACAGTCTGGGTTGTAAAACCAACATAAGAGAAAATCAATGATGGTGTTGAACTGGTTAATGTTATACTATAATTGCCATCGAAATCAGTAACTACACCATTTGTTGTTCCTTTCTCAAATACATTAACTCCAGGAAGAGGCATGGCATCCTCAGTTGAAATAACCCGGCCAGAAACATTTTTCTCTTGGGCATTGACATTAAATGTCAGGAAAAACATAAGCAATAAAAATAAAGCCTGCGAAAACCTGTAAAAAAAATTTCTCATAATTGAAAGGTTAGTCTTGGATCGTAATATGTTAATTTGGTCTTAACAATAATACAATGGCAAAAACAAATAAGTATCCTGTACTGTGCTGCTGGAATGGAAATTTTATAATACTACATACGTATGAGAGATTTTTTTAAAGGAAAAATGTATATCCGTAAACTGTCCCAATAAGTATTGTCCTTTTTCCGACCATTTTGATCGGTTTTTGAGCGTTTCCCTACGGGCCAGGCTTTACGCTGCAATCTTTTTGCGAAGGGCAAAAAGGATTTCCACTTCAATCCCTAACGCAAATTTCGTTTTCAATCAAAAGGTTGTTTCTGGGCAGTTTAGAATTTAGATAACCATTGTTGTGTCCCATTTTTCTAAATCTTATGACCACATAATTTCCTATCCAGATTAGGCCGTATTCTGAATATTCCCAGCTGTTTCTGGCGTTGCTCTGATAGGTCAGTCATTCCTTTGGAAGGGATCGGTTCAGCATTACCAAAATTACTTTTGCGACTAATAACGGATATACCAAAGGAAAATATTTATGCGTATAATTATGTGTATTAAGTGAATTTTCACGAATTTTCAGTATGAATCCAAGGCTAAATCAGTTGTGCTGCATGGTTTTAAAGTTTTAATATCTAATTTTCAAAAGAGATATAAAATCCTACCGTAATAATATCTTGAAAAAGAACTAAGAACTGAGAAATTGGACAATGTATGCGCTGTAATAACGAAAAAACCTAACTTCGGAAAATCAAGAGATACGGAAATAATAAAATCATATTCCTATATTTGATTTTTTTAAACACCAATTTTAACGCTTATGAACAATCGGCCATTAATTACATGTTTTGCAGTGCTTTTATCCTGCTTGGTATTATCAAGTTGCTCCTCCCAAGAACCTGAATGGCAGCAACTTTTTAATGGTAAAGACTTAAGTAATTGGAAGATTAAAATTAGGGAGTTTCCACTGGGAGAAAATTTTGGCAACACTTTTCGTGTCGTAGATGGCAATATTCAGATTAATTATGATCAATATGACGATGCTTTTAAACAACGTTACGGTCATATTTTTTATGAAAAACCGTATAGCTATTATTTACTTGCTGTAGAATACCGCTTTATTGGAAAGCAACCGGCAGATGGTGAGCAATGGGCTTACCGTAATAACGGGATTATGATTCACGGACAAACGCCAGAATCTATGACAAAAGATCAGGATTTTCCTAATTCTATTGAAGTTCAACTTCTGGGCGGAAGCGGCGAAGGGGAACGCTCCACAGCCAATTTGTGCACACCCGGAACACAATACGTGCAAAATGGTAAAATCGTCACCCAGCATTGTGTAACCTCTTCTTCAAAAACCTATAACGGTGATCAGTGGGTGCGTGTAGAAGTACTCGCGCTGGGAGATTCCATCATAAAACATTATGTAAATGGTGAAGAAGTTCTTGAATATGAACAACCACAATTGGATCCAGTTAATGGTGAAAAAACTGGCAAATTACTTACTGGAGGAACCATTTCGCTGCAAAGTGAAAGCGCACCTACAGAATTTAGAAAGGTGGAGATTATAGATCTAGAGCCATACAAAAATAATAATGCCGAAATTAATAGCATTGTTGACCGATTTTTGGCTAAAAAGGGAGATATTTCACAAAATTAATAGGTACATCTAATGACTTTTTTAAATCGTTTTTATCCTCTTTGCATTTCCGTGGTAATTTTAGCAAGCTGCGATTCTAATAAAACCGACAAACGGGTAGTTGATATTAAAGCGCTCACTGCCTTTTATGGTTCACCCACTGCCGAAAAAGACAGTGTTAAAGTTGCTGCCCGCGAAAAAAACGAACTTCAGATAGACAGTTTTGCCGGTCCCGATTTAATTCCTAGTCCGGCATGTTTGGCCACTTCCGCCACCGGCGAGGTCTTTGTAGGCGTTGATAGAATTGGCTCTCTGGGCAAAGAACCGGAAAAAGGGAGTATCATCAAGTTGGTAGACACCAATAATGATGGTAAAGCGGACACGCACACTCTTTTTGCGCAGGTTGACAATCCGCGTGGAATCATTGCCCTGGGCGATGCTCTTTATGTTCTACATACCACTTTTTCGAAAGAGACGAAAGAAGCTACCGGGATGGATTTGGTCAAATTTGAAGACAAAAATAACGACGGTATCGCCGACGGTCCATCGCAACAGCTCATAAAAAACATCAGTAATCCCGAAACTCTAAGAACCCAGGGGACTGACCACGCAACAAACGGAATTCGTATGGGCATTGACGGTTGGATTTATATTGCTGTGGGCGATTTCGGCTTTTATAAGGCAACAGATCAAAGCGGAACGGAACTCACCATGCAAGGCGGCGGAATCGTACGCGTGCGACCAGATGGTACCGAAATGGAAATTTACACCCACGGAACGCGCAACATTTATGACGTGGCCATTGATCCTTTTATGAATATTTTTACCCGCGGAAATACCAACGACGGTGGCGGATGGAACATCAGGTTTCTCAATCATCTGCAATCTGGCGAATATGGCTATCCCAAACTCTTTAAGAATTTTACCGACGAAATAATTCCCGCGCTGGCAGATCTGGGCGGGGGTTCGGGAACAGGTAGTTATTTTATGGATGATAACCGCTGGCCAGAAGAATTTAACCACGTCCCCATGATGGCTGACTGGGGAAGAAGTGAACTTTTTATTCACCGTGTTTCTCTGGATGGAGCCAGTTTTAAACAAGAGGAAGAAGAGTTTATGACCCTGCCACAAATAACCGATCTGGATGTGGATGGTTCTGGCCGCATGTATCTCGCCGCTTGGGACGGCGCCGGTTATACTGGAAGTGACAATAAAGGTTTTGTGATCCGCGCAGTACCAAAAAATTGGAGTTATGAAGCGTTTCCCAATCTAAAGGAAATTGCTTTTGACAGCCTTGTACCACTATTAAAATCTGATAATGCGGTAAGTCGCTTGTATGCCCAACAGGAAATGCTCGCACGTTCTAAGGAAAAAACAGCACCAATTGCCCTAAAAATAGCGCAAAATGACCAATTATCGCTTAAAGTTCGCGTTGCCGGAATCTACACCTATGCTCAAGCAACTTGTGGAAATGGCGTAGAAAACCTGGAGAAATTGGCGCAAAATGATGATGTTAGGGAATTTGCACTACGCGCGCTTACTGATCGTAAAACCTGTCTTCAAGATGTGGACACGCAACTTTTTGTGGATGCCCTGACTGATCCTTCAGACCGGGTAAAGGTAGCCGCGATCATTGGTTTGGGAAGATTGGGCAAACCGGAAACTGCAAAATATTTACTGGATATACCAGTTCCAGACGTGCTGGATTTTGATCTGGATGAAAAGGAAGGTGAACACGCGACACCAAATTCAGCTATAATCCCGGCGCATCTTGCAGTACAGAATTTAATCAAGTTAAATGCAACCCAAGCCTGCTTGGACGCAATAGGTACAAAAAATACGAAGCTCGCACTCTGGGCGCTGCGCTACATGCATAATCCCAACGCAGTAGATAGTTTGATCACTACCTATGAAAATACAAACGAGAAGCAATTAAAAACCGAAATCCTTTCTACCCTTGCTCGTTTGTATAATAAAGAAACCGATTTTAAAGGTACCACGTGGTGGGGAACGCGACCAGATACCCACGGCCCGTATTACAACGCAGTATCATGGGAATCTTCTGAAAAGATCAAAGACTTACTCATGAAAGCTCATGAAGATAAAACTGTTGCAAATAATGCTTATTTCACTGATTTAAATGAGATCCTACAGTTGGATATTGATGCTTTTGACCATCCAGAATCACAGCTTGCCTTAGAAAATGCTTCAGAGAATCCCACCATTGATCTAACCGCCATAACAAGCAAAAAGGGCCAAGTGGGGGATGCTTCCATTGAAGATGTGATCCGTGCCGTTGGCGAAATTAAAGGCGATCCCACAAAAGGAAAAGCCTTATTTAATCAGCAAGGTTGTATTGCCTGCCATAGCGTTTCCAAAGGTGAAAATCTTAAAGGCCCGTATATGGGACAGATTGGTTCCATCATGAATCCCGTGCAGATTGCTGAATCCATTATTAAGCCAAATGCGTCCATTTCGCAAGGCTTTGCTACGGTTTTAATTCACACCAAAGATGATAAAAGTTATATGGGATTTGTTACCGCAGCCTCAGCAGATGAAATAGAACTTCGCGATATTACCGGTACAGTGACCAAAATAGAAACCAAAAACATAGCGGAACGCGAAGAAATGACCAATTCTATGATGCCCACCGGTTTGGCCAATTCCCTGTCTTTTGAAGAGTTTTCTTCCTTGGTTACGTTTCTTTCTCAGCAGAAATAGAACCCTTTGTATTTAAAACTTTACAGAACGAACCGAAGACAGATAGAAAGAATTACAACCAGAATAGGAAACCGCCGTGGCGCTCCCCTCCTTTTAAAGGAGGGGAAAATTTCGGCTTTGCTGAAAGAGGGGTGGTTACACGCTGCCAACATCGAATAAACCTATATATCTGAAATGAGCACTTATGAAAATCCAAGACAAAGTGTTACCTAATTTTTCGGAAATCAATCTACCTCTCCGAATGCCATATTTTAGCAAATGAAGCTTATCGATACTTTTTAAATTTCCGCTAACACTACACTTAAAAAACTCGAAGTGACATTTTGGGAATTTATTTAATAATCACAGAAGTTTGATCAAGTCCGGTGTTGCCGGTTTTGGGATCGTAGGCATAAATACTGATGTGATAAACCCCTTTTTCTAAAATCGTTGTTGCGGCAAAAGTACTTTGTTTATCTGCAAATTTCAGTTCGACTTCCGTACTTTTTCCGTTATCGCTCCTAAGCAGCGCTTTTACTTCATAATTATTGGAATCCCAGATTCCGTCTGGCGAAGTGGGGCAACCGCACATCATAACAACATTAGCTTTAAGCGTTATTTCACTACCTGCGGAAAGGCTTTCATGCGTTTGCGGACTCAAAATATCAATTACAAAACCGGGGATTTCCAGAACAAGACCTTCCCCGTCAATATTTTTACCGGGAATAAGCCACAGTTGCGTGGAACTAAGAACGGCAGCCTGTTTTTTCATAAGCGGCGCATACGCTTCAACAGTTACAAAAACGGGCTGTTTAAGGTCTAAATTGGCCGTAAAACCGGCTGTTTTATCATCGGTTGTAGTTTCGCCCCTTTTATGTGGGCTTTTCATGATTTTTTCGGTGTCGCCTGTGCTTCCGCTGGTAATTCCCTCCGCTAGGATTTCGCCGGTGTGGGCATTTTTTATAATAATTTGGGCTCCACCAATGGAAGTTCCGATAAATTTGGCATCTTTCGCTTTAGCGCGGACCGTTACCGAAGTATTTTGGGCGAAAATGGACGAAATGGACATAAAAATGGCGATTATTAAGCTAAAAATGGAGGTTTTTTTGATCATTATTTTTCTTTTAATCTACTGAAAAAAAAATGATTTAGATGAAAATATATATCGAAAAAAAAGTTAATAAAAATATTTCCGGAGAAATTTATTATCTACATTAGCTTTCTCAATCCCCGATCAAAAATGAACTATTCACTACGTTTAATTGCTTTTTCGGCTCTAATTTTCAGCACATTAAGTTGTTCAAAAGATGACGATCCCGAAGATAAATTGTACAACGATACTTTGCGCTCCGCAAAGGCAGAAAACCTTATGGGAACCTGGTCTATTTATACCGTCGCGTATGAAGGGCGCGAAGCTGTTGTTCCTGTGACTTATGAAGAATGTGGCAGGGATTTTTTTACATTTTCTGAGAATGGCATTTACAATGAATACAGCTATACCAGTGGTGATTGCGGTATTCTTTCCAATACATTACAATGGAAACTGGATGAAGGAATCATTAACATCAAGGACTCCTATGGTGAAAATGAAGAACTTATTATCACCCATCTTGATGAAAACAAGCTGACTTTCAAATTGAACCTAGATGTTGATCAAGATGGAAAACTGGACATTGCTTTATTAACTGCTAAAAAATATGTCCCAAAGGAGCACGATAGCCTTTCTTCTACGTTTCAAAGGGATTATCAAGTAGAATTTGAAGATGAAATAAGATTTATATGGAAAATCTATCCTACTGAAAGTTCGTTCGAGCGCTATGAGATTTTTCGGAACACGCAACCTTCCAAAGAAAATGCCACGAAAATAGCAAGTATTACAGATTTCAAGATCAATTTTTTTAGTGATACAAAACCCGCATTGAGCGAAAAACTCTATTATTTTTTACGGATATATTCAAAAAACGGACTTTTAGGAGAGAGTTTGTTGCTTGATGTTGACCCGCAAGGCCTTTCGGTCGCGACCGTAAATATGCAACCTCCACAGATTAACGGTGAGAACATTATTTTAAATTGGGAACCTTCAAGCAATCCACTATTTTCCCATTACGAGATTTATGTAGGCAATAATGATCCCGGAATTAGCGGTTATGGCCAGCAGGAATTTCTATTGACAAAGATTGAAGATCAACAGACGTCCACATTTGCAGACAGTGCTCCCCCCTACTTTTCCAACCCTGTGTATAGCATCAACGCGGTTAATATCTTTGGAAAAAAGAGCAATCTGCGCGACGGAGATCTAATTGGGAGTTGGCTGGTCGATTTTACAAAAAAAGGTCTTATAGACTTACAGAGTATTGAGAATATACAACCTGATCCCGATCAACCGGTACTTTATATTTTTGGACAGCCCCTTGATGCAATTGATAAAACGGTAATAAAATATAACTATAGCACGCAATCCATCGAGGCCATTGCAGATAAAAAGCTCACGACCTATACAAGTCAAGGTATTCAACTGATAACTACGTCGGAAAATGGGAAAGAAATCATGGTTCCTCAGGGTTCGAGCATATTTGTTTATGACGCTGAAAATTTAAACTATAAGTATGCTTTGGAATTAGATATGCTTTTTGGTCTCGAAGATTTTAAACATGTGCACAACGATATTTGGATTTTTGTGGACGGTAATTCCGTTTATACTTTCAAAAGGGACAATGCCAATCTATTCCTAATCGACAAAAAAACCCATTTTTCAACCGAAATTCATCAAACTGGGATTGAAGTGATAAAACTAAGTGACAACCAAGTATTACTGGGTCATTTTCAAATGAATACGAGTATTCTTTTTGATATTGATAATGCAGGCTACTTTAGCAATACTGGTAAATCTGTCGCCGTTCCTTTTTCCTCATCTTACCATGACCCTACACTTTACAATGAAAAAGGAGGTTATTTACTGAATGTGACAGAAAACCGTTTATTTTCTACGGAAACTTTTAAATATTCAGAATCTTTTGAAACGCCTTATTTCCCCACCGGAATCAGTAGCGATGGAAACCAGATTTATGGCAGCAATAATGATCCTGAGTGGCAAATAGAACCGGAAAGTCTGCACAAGAAAGAAGCCGTTATTTATGACCGGATTAATAGAACAGTACAAAAACTAGCGACCCAGGGTTATCCCCATTTTATTTTTCAGGACTATCGTGATCAGATACTAAGTATTTCAAGTGGTTTAAAACGGGAGCGGCTGGATAGTTATTCAGACCGCGCAAGCTTTTTTGTGGAAGAGATCAAATTTCAGAATTAAGAATTGTTTACGCAATTATAAAATTCAAAACAATGAATTTATAGCACACTTAATATCGGAAATGACTTCAGTTTTTAAAATGCTCAAATAGTAAATCTTGCAGATTAACGCGGTGGACAAAACAAAGATATTTGGATACTATACTTATGTAGAAGTTCTAGATGACGCTTTATCTTTTGTTTTTAAAATTTTCAAAATCAATTAAATACAGTATCTAACCTGTATATACGTACTTCGCAGTTTTTATATTGATTTGAGATCAAGTTTTACGGTTATCTGTAGTTTTTTAATAGATTGCGTATATACAGTTGTTGTGGTGCATTTAAAAAACATCGTGAATACCATTAAAATTCAGAAATGACAGAAAAGGAACTGCTTTATTATTATCCATATTCAATTGACAAAAGAAATAATTTTAGACATTTTGCCAATGACGATGATGGGTTTTTGAGACAGTTCATTCCAAATTACGATGGTACTAACCGAAAAGAATTTATTGAAGAAAATACTAATTTATCGAAATCAGAAATAATTGAAATCGACTATAAGTATGGCGAATTTTCAAAATGGTTGGATTGGCACAAAAGCGGAAAGCATATTTTCGCTTTCTCAAAGGAACTGCTTGAAATGTTAAAGCGAACCGATGTTAGCGAGATAACAGCTGATAAGTTTCATCCGCCTTACGACCAATTTTACCTTTCCTTAAAACCTTTGGAATTGAGCATTTCAAATGATAGCAAGGAAATTATCGAAGGTGTTTACATAGACCATCAAATATGGGATATGACTGGAAAAACCTATAATGGCTATTGTGAATTGACATTGAGTTTTGCTGGAGAGTTCGAGGAGATTTACAAAGAATTTGCGCAAAAGGTTAACAGCCAACTTCCATATAATATTGACGGAATTGAAAAACACGATATTTCCCCATTAGGAAACTTTTGGTCAGTTTGGCTTTGGTTCGACTCAAAACAAAATAAATTAACAGTTAAAAGTACAGTCGATGATTTTCTTAAAGAATTAAAGATAGAGATTTTTCCACTCGAAAATTCGGATAGAGAGGCAACAAATGCAGAGTTAGATTTTTATAATTCAACTAAACAATTATTCGATAAGACAATTAACCTTGTAATCAATTGCATATTATATCTATCACAGCCAAGTGAAAAAGTCGATATAACACAAAGTTATCCAGAAGGATTACCACACAATTTTGACCGTAAAAGAACTTTCGCCAAAACAAAAAAAGAAAATTCTAAACTTGAGCAAAAGATTGAAAATTCTGGTTTTTCTAAAATTTCTTTTGTTGGTCAGTCTTTTAAACGCCAAAATAAAGAACTATTCGGAAATTATACGGTTGAACCACATTGGAGACGTGGACATTGGAGAAACCAAAAATATGGTAGCGGACTTAATAAAGAAAACATGATATGGATTTTACCCACAATTGTAAATAATCACAAAGGCGAACCCAAAAAGGGTCAAGTCTATGAAGTTGACGGATAAAAAACGCACCACAACAACGTATATAGCTCATAGCTAATTAGTTGCTTAATCGAAGTTACGGCATATTTGCAAGTCCGCCAAATTTTTTAATTTGGCTTATTGAAAAGAAAGGTAATAAGAAAATTAAAAAATTCGGCTCGTGCTCAACCGAATAGTTATCGCTAATTTACACGCTACGAGCCATATACAAACCCGTTGTGCTTAATGCTTAAAAAATCGCGATAACATCAAAAACCGAACTGAAAATAAAAAATG